>CAYHWL010000069.1:0-8480 GCA_964359785.1 uncultured Methanosarcinales archaeon
GTGGTGGCAATGGTCGAGAGCAAATGGGGGAGAAGGATAACCAGGATATCTTTGTTTGGATCTTGCGCTCAAAAAAATTCTAATCTGACATCAGATATAGACATCGCAGTATCATTTGAGGGTACATCCTCCACTGATTCCTCACGTTTTCGAAAGGAGATGATGGGGTTGATTGATGATAGAGTAGATATCCAGGTATACAACACCCTACCGGCAAATATAAAAAAGGAGATAGATGCTTCCTGCAAGTTGTTGTATGAACGCAAGACTAGCACAAAAGGCGCAACAGATTGAAGAGTTTGTGAACGATTTAATCAGCATAAAGTCGGCCAGTCTGGAGGAATACTCTAAAGACAAGAAGACCAAAGCGGCTTGCGAGCGATATCTTGAGAGGATCATAGAAAGCCTAGTGGACCTTGCTCATATCAAAATCAGAGTTATGGGATTAAGGACGCCTGAAGATGACAAGGAGACGTTCGATATTTTGGCATCTGCGGGCATAATCACACGGGAGCTTGCGGTATCATTGAAGGAAGCCAAAGGGATGCGTAATATCTTGGCTCACCAATATGGCGATATTGATGATACTATCATCTTTGAATCCATAGATGGAGACATCGAAACAGATGCGATGGAGTTTGTCAGCGCCGTCTTGAAATAGTTCACTTACATCTCCTATGCTTGAGGTACTCTACGAATGGAGGTATTAGGGATGCGACAACAATAATCATCACCGCGATGCTGAAGTTCTCCTTGACGAGTGGGATATTGCCAAAGAAGTAGCCTATAAGTACGAAGAGGCCGACCCAGACTATCGCGCCAAGAACACTGTATGTGAGGAAAATCAGGTATGGCATCTGGGCAATCCCGGCTACGAATGGGGCGAAAGTCCTCAATATCGGGAGGAATCTCGCCAAGATGACCGTCTTTGAACCGTGTTTTTTGTAGAAATCTTGAGTCTCCGCTATATGCTCTTTTTTGATGAACTTGATCTTCTCCTGCTTTAGCACCCTCTTGCCAAAGTGGTGGCCCAGAAAGTAGTTGACTGAATCACCCAGGATTGCAGCGCCAGCTAGAGTGAGAAAGACAAGACCCAAGTTGAATGAGCCGCTTGCGGCGAAAACCCCAGCCACGAAAATAAGCGAGTCGCCTGGGAGGAAGGGGGTTATCACCAGGCCCGTCTCACAGAAGATGATCGCGAATAATACAAGATACGCCCAGACCCCGAATTGGTCGATGATATAGCCCAAATAGAGGTCTAGATGCAGGATTATATCTACGAATGCAAGAATAGGATTCATAATCCGCAACACTTACGGGACATTATAAAACTTGTGTGATAAATTTACGGATTTCTGTTGTTCGCTTTTATCTGGATGTGTATGAGGGTCTGCCATGGGACTGCCAGCGCTTGTCTTGGGTCATCATCAGGGTAGATACATTCCGCAAAAGCGGGCAGAGATGGGGATGGTGCTCTATGAATACGTCCGTCAGTACGAACAAGAGCATGGCACAAAGGTAGGATTTTTGACAAAACCATTGCAATCCCTCAACTCAAATCGGGTCACTATGGACAACTTTTGGATGGCAGAAGAGTCAAAAGAGAAAGTGAGTCTGGAAGATCTTGTGGATCACATGGAAGAATACATCGCGGATTTTGATGCATTCCGATACGACCAGATGCTTGACTGCGTCGACAATATCGCGCTTGGACATTGGCCGATACAACTACCGATCACGATATATGACAAGATGCGCTCGCTTATCCAAGAGATACACAAGCCCCCACAAAAGCATTCCTTACTAGACTGCATCGGTGCGTTTTCATATAATACGCTTGTGGGGGCCCAAGATCCTGCCGTACAGAAAAAAGAGGGAGGCAGAAATGCCGTGCGTCACACTTATGCCAGTTGTATCGATGAGATGAGCGCAGGGGCTATTGTCCTCGGGATGGGAGCGTATTTTGGACTTGAAGCATTATTTGGTCTGGGGGCATTATTCATCGGCGAGAGCTTGATACGGGCGGCGAGAGCGTACAGATCAGGTGAGCCACAGAAATGCCATATGCTAGGTGTATTTGCGCCTCTTGGATGGACGCTGTATCGCGGATACAAAAATCTCAAAGAGAAAAGATGCCTCATTCAAGAGGATAAGAAGCTGTCACCCAGCTAGCGATACCATTCTCTAATATCTTGATTCCTTGAAGACCAGCGATCTCCTTTAGGTATAACGCAGCTATCGCGCTCCTGTTTTGATTGTTGCTTATGATGATTACTGGAACGTCTTTTGGGATGTCCTGATCTCTTAATGGGAGCTCTGGCAGTGGTATATTTGTCGCAGTCGCGATATGGCCTTTGGAGAATTCATCTGGCCGTCTCACATCGATTAGACTGAATTTGTTGTCGACAATGCCTGACAAAAGGGATTCCGCGTTGATCTTCGTATCTGGGTTTTTTGCCAGAATATCTTGAGCGATAGTCGCCACGAAAATCTCTTGAGCTGACATGCCTGACTGGGCTGGCCTGCTCTGGGGAACCCCATCTTTAACCATCCTTAGGAACTCCTCTTTCCCTTTCGCCTTGAGATAGGGATTGTGGGTGATCTCGTAGCCTAAAGATGAGTTGTAAGCGCCGGTGTGGTCGTGGGATGGGTATATTATGGCATCTGGACCAAGTGACATGATCCTCTGACTGATGCTGTCAAATAGTTCCTCTGCGTCAAAGCCTTCCATGCGCTCATCAGCTATTGTGCCGATGTGTAAAGTGTCGCCGGTGAGGATCCTGTTCTCTACGTATAAGCACATCGAGTCTTTGGTGTGGCCTGGAGTGTGGAAGAAATAGACGGAGATCTCACCTAAGGCGATCTTCTCTTGATCCTTGATAGGACGCTTGATATCATTGTTGAGGTTTTTTTCTATGGTCTGCGTAGGCACTTTCGTCACTTCTCTTTGTCTTTTGATCTGATCAGACATCGCGATCCTCGCGCCAGTGATCCTTGAGAGCTCTGGAGCGATGCTCACGTGATCAGAATGTGTGTGGGTCTCAACGATAAAACTCGGGCTTAGCCGGTTGTGTTCCAGAAATTTGATGAACTTGTTGATATCACCAGAAGGATCCACTACTATGGCTTCTCTGATCCTCGTGCAACCGATAATATAGGAGAGACATTCGCCATTACGTATCTGTTCGAAGATCAACATAAGAGTCGGGCATACCCACTCTCTTATATGCGTTGCGGTTATGCTTTGTTCACGAATTCGTATGCGCTGTAAGCCGCCAAGACGCCTTCTGCCGAACCTGTTATAGCCTGTTTGAAGTGGCCGTCCACCACGTCTCCAGCGGCGAATATGCCTGGGATGTTTGTGTTAGCGTTCTTGTCAATGATGATCTCACCTTTCTGGTTTGTCTTGACACCAAGAGGTTTGACTAGGTCTGATAATGGGATGTGGCCTATCTCTATGAAGATGCCGTCCATATCCATCTTCTTGTTGGCTGGTCTGTCTAGGAGAATGGATGTGACTTTGTCTTTGCCATTGATCTCTATTAGGTTGGTGTTGGTGATGATCTCGATCTTGTTCTCTTTCACTTTCTTCTCGATCCTCTTCATATTGACAGGCTCAGGTGTGATCTTATCACCCCGGTATATGAGGTAAACCTTCTTACCCCATTCGGAGAGGACCAAAGCGCCTTTGGCCGCGCTATCGCCGCCGCCTACCACGCAGAGGGTTTTTTGTTTGTATAACGGACCGTCGCAGAGGGCGCAGTAATGGACGCCTTTGTTGGCGAACTTATCCTCACCTTTGATATCTAGTTTTTTTACTTTGGTGCCCGTGGCGATGATAATAGTCTTTGTCTGGAAGGATTGGTCTTGGGTCTTCACGGTGAAAAGCGCCTTGTCTTTTTTTATCTCTGTGGCTCTTTTCTCAATCACTTCGATATCGTATTCCATCGCATGCTCTTTAATCTTGTCAGCCAGATCATAGCCGTCAATAGACTTGATCCCCGGCCAGTTCTCGACGTTGCCTGCGATCGTGAGAGTGCCGCCCATGTTCTCGACAAGGACTAAAGTCTTCAGATTGAGCCTGCCAGCGTACATAGCCGCGCTAAAACCCGTGCTGCCACCACCGATGATGATCGTGTCATAGATTGCCATAAATTGGCATTGTCTGGTTTGTTTATAATCGTTGCGGGTCATATGGCCGCGGTGAAAATCTCGCTAGCGCTATGGGTCAGCATCTGCTCAGCATAACAGTTCAATTTGGCATTAGCTTGCCACCCCGGATGGGGCAACCCCCGGCAAGCCCACATCGTATCGATATGCTTCGCCTGATGATGCTGACCTACATTTTCACCGCGGCCTAGTCAGATCAGTATCTTATCGTGTTTGTTGAGACTCTTTGCCAGATCGATACAAGTGAGCTCTTTGTGGAAAGTCTTTAATGTCTCTTCCAACGAGACTTTGATGAGAGTATGGCCGGGATCCTGATCTATCCAATACAGACAATAGTCCAAGCCAAAATTCTGTCCCTTGTCAGACAATCGCGAAGCGTATGCTCTTAGATTGGATATCTGTGTTTCCAAGATATTGCATTATAATTTGAAAAATCTCTCTTCGGAACCTTTAGGGACATGGTACGGCCTGACAATACTTTTGACATCCCCGGATAAACCTTCCGGGATTTGGATGGTCTGGAATAGTTGTCTCCCCGGGCCTAGATGAGCACCGAGATTGATTATCCTATGGCGATATTCTATGATAGTAAACCTGTTTTGTTCGGTGATATCTTTTGGGATGATATTAAGATCCATCGTGACGTGTGTTTCTAGATCATATAAAAAGCATACGCATAAAAATGAGGGAAATACGGATGGACCATGAAGTTTTTGAAGTATCTGGCGCATAAGAGATGGGATGCATGGGATATCCTTGAACCATTATTGCTTGTATTGACCGCTTATGGAGGGTATAAAGTAGTCGGGGACATCGTGTTTGGCGGGAAGGTGACGTTTAATCTATCACCTTTGGGAATAATCTTATTCTTTGTATGGCTGCCGGTATTAGTGGTATGGGTCTGGAAGAAGACGCGATGAGTTATTCCGTGAAATAGTATTTGTATTGGCGGTTTTGGGTTTGTGATCTATATCACCTTATATTCGTATAAGGCTCTCATTAAGAATCGCGAGTCGTTTGCTCGTGTATGGCAATCGATTTTGAGAATCTTACAAAAGGTCATACAGGCAGCGTTATTGGATTATTGGAGAAGATATTAAACGAAGAAAATCCCGTGCTTATAACTGGCTATAATCTATACCAACAAAACTTATTTGCCCCACGCGCAACAGTCATTACTCATATGCACCAGGATGCTGTCTATAAGAAACAAATGTTATCTGATTTGGTCTTTTTAGGACATGATTTTGACTCATTGTTACATAATATTAGAGACAAATACGGGGTCCACCGGTGGAACCCCTATTTTGATATTGTGGGGAGTGATAATAAGCCGCTTGAAGGTCTATTCATAAGATTGCGGAATTCGTCGGACTTCATTGATTTGAATCAAATTGGGAATCGAAACCAGATTCAAAATGGGGTAGAAGACTATATTGCATTTTCATACGGGTGGGAAATCAATATCCCAATCCTTTCTTATAATACATTATTGTCTACATTGGATATGGTGTTGAATAAGAGTTGTTCAAGACGGGAGGACAATAACCAGCTTAATGAAGGATGCTGGGATAATGCTTATCAGACTCCAGTGATAGTCATTGGTGCTGGGCTAGTAGACTATAAGACCGAGCTCAAGAGTTTTGAGGAAGCCTCGATGTTCACATACTGCATCCTTGATTTCGAGGCAAATTTTATTGTCCAATCACGATTTGATGATCTCATTAAGACTAGCCATTATAAGAATTTGCTGGAGTTTGGGTTCAAGAAAGAGGCCTGTCTGGTGAATAGGGCATTTCTAGAATACATAAATCCTGTTGGGTGATTTTATAAAGCTGAGAAAAATGTGTAGACTATGGTCAGTCGATACACAAAGAACCCTGAAAGGATTAGTAATTTGGATGAACTAAATCGGGTACTCGAGGCAATTTGTCAATATGGTAAATCAATCCATTCTGATGACGTAGGTGTTCTATTGATACAGAATATGAGCCTAGGTGCAGTGTATATGGTGTATTCTTATGAAGGAACTAAGGAGATGTTTTTGGAAAAGAATCATTTTGAACGAGCAGTAAAATTTTATGATATGAAGTATTTTCTTGATTTGAAAGAGAAGTTCATCCAATAAACCAATATTCGTATTGTCTGTTCTGGATAGTTGACTGACGATCTTTTAGGTCGAAGACTGTCTGCTTTGATTGGTAGATATCGGCTGTGCCGTCTAGAGTGTCCAGGAAATCAATGTTGAAATAACCCGGTCTGGCAGATCCATGCTCTCTAGATTCTAGTATCTGCAGATATCGCAGTTTCACCGGGACGTCTGATTGGAAATCATCTGTTTTGGTGTTGTCTTTGGTGATTGAGGTGTTTAGGTGTAATAGAGTGTCTTTTTCTCTCAAGATCAATTCGGAAGCTAAATTGTGCGGAGTGAGATTCAACTCATTGAGACAGGCTGTGAATGGGACTCCTGGAACCTGATCTGGATCTTTTGTATCACCACCAAAAATGCCAAGCCTTGTCACTGCGCAGTGGAGCGCTTTGTCTGCGCAACCCTGGCAGTAACTTGTCCACTGTTCTTTGTCTATCACTGCAGGCGGCTGGAGGGGGTTTTGGGCGGTAAGCAAGAGGATCAAGAGCAAAAGGGATAGGACAACAAAGATCATCACACCTGAAAGCTGGGCTCTCCTTGGGAAGAAAAGGAATGCGATGAAGGCGATGGTAAAGATTGAAGTGGTGTTGAAGAAAGGATCTAGGGATTGACATCTTGAGGACTGGATGTATGCGGTGAGGGATCGGTTTAGCAGGGAGGCTGATTTGTCTTGGGTGGAATAGAACGTGGAGGTCGAATTGTCCGCGATGAGCTGGAGTATGCCCCAGTTTGAGCTTAGGGTGTTGTTGAAGTTTGAAGATCTTAAAGTGTGGATGACTTGCGGGGTCCTGCTTTGCTCCCACTTGGCCAGTCTTAAAGTTGATTCTTGTATTAGCATATCATCAAAATGGGCAACGTATTCGTCACCTGATTCGTTTGATTGGATCTGAATATCGATATCTCCAAGGATGTGGAATGGATCTAATGTGATGTTGATCTTGTTGGTTGAGAGTTTTGATTCTATTATCGGATGGAATTGGTCGTCAGTGTGCTGGAGATCAATTAGGGGGTTATCCTCTGTCCCTTCTTCTGATAAGATGTTGAAACCATAACGGGAGTAGGTGACTACGCCTGTCAAATGGATTGAATCATTGATTATCCGCGCGTCTGCTGGAGGGTCATTAAAGGAGATGGTATATGGTGGTTGGTTTCCTTCTCTGTCTATGCTGAAAGATTGGGCGAAAGTGAATGCTTTCTTGTAGATGCCGAGTTTCTTGTATTTGTCTAACTCCTTGAATTGGTAGATGTAACGGCCGGGAGAGCCTAGGGTGATTGACTCTAAGATTCCGTCTCTTAGAGAGATCGATGAGTTGAATCCCAGGATGTAGTGAGTGGCATCTTCTTCTCTGATTATCTGGAAGGCGTTTTGTGACTGGATAGTCAGATTGTCTTTGTTTTGGACTATAACTGCACTGGATGGGAGGGAAATATTTTGGGTGATGACCTCTATGGTCTTGTTCTGGGAAGAGATGGTCAGAATAGTTTTGTTGGTTGTGGGTTGGTCTTGGATGGTGTAGGTGACTGGTGTAGACGTGTTTATCTGGATGTGACCTACTTGCGGGGTCTTGAGTTGGGGGTTTGAGGTTGATGGTGCGGGGTTTTGGGTCTGGAGTTGGGTGTTATCAGCTGATATGGTGTCTCTTGTTAAAGTAGCATGGTCTGGAGTAAGCAGAGTGTTGTCGGATAAAGTGAGCCTGGCTAAAGGTTCTGTGAACTGGATGCCCCCTGTGACCGGCGTTATCCATGTGGGCGCTGTTGTCGGCTGGATATCTATAGGCGATGAAATCTTTAGATCTTCCTTGATCGCTTGAGATAATTGCTCTTGGTTGAGATCATTGATTTGGACGGTTTCGTAGTTTGGTTGTTCCAGACTGTTTTGGACTTGGTTCTGATCAACAGGCACCCTTGGAGGGATGATGTTCTTCGCTTTTAGTTGGTCTTTGTTTAGTTCTTTCAACGCTTCTCTTGGCATCTCATGTATGATGACTTTGTCTGATGGGATATTCTTCACTTGGGAAGGAAGGACGTACTTGGAATACTCCGGCTTCCAAGATGGATTCTTGAAGACAGCTGGATAGACTTGAGGGTTCTGCATAAATGATTGGAGTTGCTGGGGCGAGAGGGATTGGAGGGAGGTGGATGTGATTGAAGGAGTTGCTAC
>CAYHWL010000070.1:0-8464 GCA_964359785.1 uncultured Methanosarcinales archaeon
ATCTCTCAACTTCAAGACCGGCAAAACGCCAGGAATTAACATCATCTTTAAGGATCGTCGTTTTGAATCCTTTTGAGCTTAACAATTTTGATGCTTCGGCAGCAAGCACACAATATTTCCCTCTACAATAAGCAACGATCTCTTTGCCGGCTGGTAAATCCTTAATTTTATCATTTAATTCCGCTAAAGGAATAGATACAGCTCCGGGAATGTGCCCATTGAGAAATTCCTCTTTAGGACGCACATCAATTACAACAATATCTTCATCGTGAATTTTTGAAAGCAGTTCCGATACCGAGATTGGCTCAAGTACCGACCTTTGATCCAGGAAAGATTTTGCAATATTTCTTAACTCCGCAACTGTTTTTTCTGCTAAGTTCTGTAAATTTTTCCAACAAACAATCACTTCATCGGTTGATACAAAATAAATAACGCGGATTCCTTCTTTTCTACTTTTAACAATGTTTGCAGATTTCAGAAGTTGAAGATGTCTTGAAGCGTTAGCAAAATTCATATTTGTTTCTTTAGCCAAAGTATCAACGTCTTTTTCTCCTTGAGAAAGGAGATCAATTATTTCAAGTCTTTTAGGACTTGAAAAGGCATTTGCTATTTTTGCAAAATGCTCAAAAGTGAGATCCTTATATTCTCTACCGGTCATAACGCCTTATTATTCAATTGAACAATTGAATAATAATGTTTTTTTGTGATTTCTGCAAATTTATGCTGTTTTTAGTAATAACTATTAAAGTAAATTTACTGCATCTTTTAAGTTTTGCTGCTGAAGGTGAGAATAAATTTGAGTTGTTGAAAGCGCTTCTTGGCCAAGTAGTTCTTTTACAACATAAAGAGAAATACCACGCTGGACCAACAGCGAAGCGAAGGGATGACACAACGTATGGGAGTGAATTTTGTCATTAAGTTTAACAGCTCTGACCGATAACTTTCGGGAACAACTATCTTTTCAGAGCGGTTTCTTTAATTTTATCTAATCTCGAGGTTACTTCTTTTTTATCTTGCGCACTTAATCTCTGTGAAGAAATTTGATTGAGCTCAGTTTCAGCTTCGTTCATTAAATTCAACTGAATCATCAGGTCAGCGAAATAAATTCTATCACTGATTTGGGCTTTTGTTTCGGGATATTTTCTAAACGTTTCTTTTGCGACAAGGATAGCAGATTCCGTAAATCCATTTTGAGCGAGCTGTTTAGCGCCATTAATTTTTTTCAGACCAATATCGCTGACGTTTACCGCCGCCGGTTTACCCGAGCTGACTTCGCTGCCGTACACAGCAGTGTTTCGAGTAAATTGATTACTTTTTGTTTTAGGAACGTTGCGGATTTCTTCCATAGCGAGTGCGAGCAACAGTTCATTGAGACTCATTTTCTTTATTGAGTTTAAGCCGAGAGCAGAATTACTTTCAAGAATAAACCGATTCTCTTTACCGGCAAGTTGTACAAAAGATTTTTCTTCGGTAGAGATTAAATCAGTGCCCTGCAATTTTTGACCGGCAACAACTTTTATCCAATTTTCGCTTGTGCCGATGAGCACTTGAACATTGCCGCTGACTTTTTCAACTGTATATTCTTGAGCAAAATTATTTACTGCGAAGAAAAACAAAACAAAAAGTATTTTTTTCATAATTACCTCGTGAGTTAAAAATCAACAATTACGACTTTGCCTTTTGCAAGTCCTAATTGTTCTAAAGCTTCTTTTTCAAATTTCTCCGATGCCACAGACCAAGCGGTACCAAAATCATTTAGAGAAGTGGTTTCAAACGGAATCCAGATTTGATCGATGCCGCCTGAATTTTTTCTGACGAAAAACTTTTTATCGTTGTTAGTAATAAGCATACTGTACCCGGGTTTTAATTCGGTATTTATTAGAAGGTTAACATGACTGACGCCGTCGTCGTTTTTGTAATCGACAAACGCAGTTTCGATACCAACCGATTCCAGCAAAGAAGAAAAGCAGACGCTGAAGTCATCGCAGTCACCGCCCTTTAATTTTATTGTTTCGTTTGGAAATTGAATATGCTCGACGTTGGCGCGCGGATCGGAAACGTAAACCATATTCTTTGCAAACTCATTGAAAAGGATTTTTACCTTTTGGAAGACTTTGAGCTCAACGGCGGTACTGTCAATGCTTTCTTTATTCCTGTTAAAAATACTTTTAGAGTAAGCAGATGAAAAATCATAATCGTGTTTAACAAAATAACTAAGATTTGCTACCACACCATCCCAGCTATTGATATCATTAATCAAAAGCGGTTTTTGAATCATATCATCCGGATCGGAATTTGAGGTGTATAAGTAAAAATCCGCTTCCGCAATTTCACTCTTAACGATTGGATGATGAGGGTGAATTGTCGTAAAATATTTTACCTCACTCGTATCCTTAGCTGGGATAGTTACACTCGGTGAGTAAACCAATTCATCGTTGAGCGAATGAATAAATAGTGCCGGTTTAACTGAGATCGGTTTATCGGCTAAGTTCACTACTTTGGCAACAGCAACAGGAGTATCCAAATATTTTTCTTCCAGGGTTGGAAAAATCTGTTCTTTAATTTCAAGATCGATGAAACGGACGTTTTTTTCGGGAATGAAAGAAAGGGCAATTGACGCGCCAAGATTAATCCTATCATAGCTGAATTGATTGTTCATGAGACTATGGATGCCGTTTGAAACCAGTTCTGATAGAGGAAGCGGTTTCGATCTATCATTCATGTATTTTATTCCGCTGATTGAAATGTTGAACAAATGAGTGGAGATGCTAACGAACGGCTGCAAACCCGCTATGAACGGGAACTGATACCGGTCGTGGAATGCCGAGATGCCAAAACCGAAATCGAAACCGAATAATTTTATTGAAGAAGATATTCCTCCGATCATAGAGCCGTCTGTTTCTACCAAATAATTAATTTTAATTTTGTCTGCCGGTAGATATTGCACCGAGAGCGAAGCGCCTTTATTTTTTTTCAAAGAATATTTATTCACGACATCTTCGGAGTTGCTTTTCTCGATCAAGAAAAGATTTTGAGACGAGATCGAAAGAAAAAGAAAATCGAGCGGCTGATATGTGAGACCAAGATCACCGCGCCAATGATTGTCATTTACAGTTGTTGTTTTAGTGGTGATATAATTCGCCGTATCGGTAAAGACCGGCTCGGGCTGATCTTCTTTGAACTGTTGTTCAAAATATCTTAATGAAAATCCGGCTGAAAGTTTTTCTGAAAATTTGTAAGAGTATCCAAAGCCGAAGATTTCCGCCAGATGAATTTTTGTATTTAGTGAGGTATTGAATTTCAAACTCTCGCCCACAAGAAGTTTAATACCGCTGCTAACCAAAAAGTCTTGGAAATACCCGGGCGTGTATCTCAAGTAAAAATAGTTTGCAATAATTCTTTTCGAAAGCGAAAGCATAAAGATATTGCCGGTAATCTGTTTTTCCCTAACGCCAGAAAACGAAAGAGCTAATTCCCAATCTTTGCTAAAACTAAAATTTCCGGTGTTCAATTCCAAAGAATTGAGCCGGAACGGAGAATTGATGGATTGAGAATTACCAAAAAAATCCAACGATTGCTGGCCATATAAGGCAGAACCACACATGATAAAACAAACTCCAATAATTAGTTCGATCTTACCGCGGAATATCAACTTTAATGTTATGAATACTTTGCGATGCAATATAGCTGTCTTTTATTACTGCGTTATAAGGAATTCCTTTTATGATTCTTTTAATTAGAGTAACTACTAAAAATTTACTTTGGCTGAATTGAATTTTTTCAAGAATAGGCCATGGCACTTTTAATGAATTAGTATTAGCCGCTTTGAAAAGGAAGATCGGATTAGCATCGTTTGACGATTGATTAACGTTTCCGATTATAACATTAACAGAATCGTTTGAGCTGCCGTTCCATGTAACTTCCATGCTAAGATTATTTGTTGAAACTGCGCCTTGAAGCTTTACTTGACCGATAATTTCCGTAGGTGTAGAAAGATCAAATTGGTATGGCGGATTGGATCCGTCATAAATTCTGACATTAATACTTGATCCGTATGGAAATTGATAATTCGGAACTCCGAGCATACCGTGACCCATTCCGCTAGACAAGACATATTTGAAACCGAGAGAAGTATCAATTGCGGAATGTTGTTGATTCATCATTTTCATACGGTTAGATTCTGGCTGAGCCGGAACATTATTGAAGAAAACCGAATTGACAAACTTCGATTTATAACCTACGACGGAATTATTCGGACCCATAACCGGCTTAGTTTTGTCATTGAAGATTGCAAAGTAATAAGCGCCGTTGGTAAAACTGCCGTAATTTGAGTTGTGTATTCCGCTGACATTTACGATTGTACTCTTATCTATGAACGGTTCTACAATACCGGTTGAATCATATCCGTTGCTGTAAACATAAGTCGAAGGTTTTGCGGGTACAATTCCAACATTTATATTTTCCGTTGTGGATGTGTTGTCTGTAAACTCAACCGGAGACGGATCGCCGCAAGAAATTAGACTTAACAGCGGGACGAGCAGTATCAAATATTTAATTTTTTTATTCATGATATATTAAGCGGGGCGGGAATTATTCCCGCTCCAATAATTTCAAAATTTATTTTACCGCAATTGGAATTCCCCAGCTCTTTTCTTCAACCGGGGCAGTATCATCATAAACAGTTTGTCTTGGAACTGCGTTCACTACAGCATGCATAAATCCGCCGCCAACCGATGGCGTATTCCATTGCAATTCATAAACTTTGTTATAAGAACTTCCGTTTTGTGTAGAGGAAATTAACTTAAATCTTAGTTTATTTCTATTGCCAAAAATATTCATGTGCGCACCGTTGCCCGTAGTGCCGTTTCCCATCATTCCTCCATTCATCATACCGCCGCCCATCATCCCGTTTCCACCCATTCCATTTCCATTCATACCATTTCCCATCGAGCCGCTTCCAACCCCGCCCATCATGTAACCGTTTGCCAAACCTTGTATCATCATTCCGTGAGTGAGAGTTAAAACATCTTCGTCTTTGTATGCACTGACAATTTCTACGCGCACTGTTGCCGAGCTTTGTTTGCTATAAAGCGGAAATTGATGACGCGAACCTTGTGCCATGGTTAAGAAAAAATCGTTTGGCGAAGTTGTTTCATAAACTTTTCCATCCGTAAACGTTACGCTTATTTTTTTGATTTCGATATTGTTTGTATTTGTTCCGCCGGAAGCAAGAGAAACTGCAATCACCCGCCAATCGTTTAGCTGACTGCCTGTGTTCCCAACCTTAACATATTTAATCACCCGCGTAACTGTGGTTGAATACGGTTTGCGAATCAGCGTATCTACTTTTACCGGAGTGCCGGTGGATGACTTTTGATATGAAGCCGAAATTAAAAGTTCGCCTTCAAATTTTTGTGTAAGATAACCATAAGCGGTATCGGCTTGCTGTTGAAAATCTAAATTACTGTCAACCAACTTTAAATTTTGGCCGACTTTAACCGGGTAGATTTCTTTTGCGAGTCCGCCGACAATGCTCATTACGTCTGTTTCATTATAGTTTGGTTCGAATGACCGAACTGCCGGATCATTAGCTGTAATTGTCTCAAGAGCCGAACTTAAAGATTGCGAACCGGATTCAAGCGGGTTCATACTATCGCATCCGTATAAGCCAAAAATTAAGATCGTCAAAAATGATACGGCAATAATGATTTTATTCTTCTGCATTTTATTACTCCCATTGTGTTATGATTTTGGCTATATAAAAGCATAATCAGTGCCAGAAACAAAAGCAGCGATTTCTATACGAAATCGAATTAGACAGAAAAACGCATTGCCTGGAATTCAAAACCGATTGCCTGAAACAAATCAAACAGGCAGATTTTTCAGTAAATCTTTTATTGTTTCATCAAAATAAGAATGAAATTTAGCAGGAAGATTTTTGTACTTTGAAGCGAAGGCGGATTTAATATTTTCGAATTCCTTCACTTTAAGTTTTGCCAGATCTTTTTGCAAGTTCTCTATATAAGTTTCCGATTTTGCTTTTAACCGCTCCAAAGATTCTTTATCGTCGGTATGAGCAAGTTCACTTATGGTTTTATCAAATTCGAAAGAATTGGCAACATACTTTTTGAAAAACATTCCGCGTAGATTTTCAGAAACGACCGTTCTGTTAATATTACCAAGTTCCTTAGCTGTTTCATTTATTGATGAATGTGAAAAAGATTTATGTCGTAAGGATTCTAAGATTAAATCCTCTAGATCGGAGCGGTCAACTTTGCGGTATTCTTCCGATAGATCGTTGAGCTGAATAATTTTTCTGCCTTCGGATTTAGCAAAGATAACGGCGCGTTTAATTACGGATTCCAATTCGCGGACGTTCCCTCTCCACTCATTTTTAGTTAGACTATCTAAAACAGCTTTGGAGATTTTCAGTTCGGAATCTTCCATACGGATAAAATGATTGGCAAGCAATTCTATATCATCTATTCTTTCCCGTAATGGCGGTAAATCCAATTTCAGAACGTTGAGGCGGTAATAAAGATCTTCCCGGAAAAGTTTTTCTTTTACCCGCTCTTCCAAATTTTTATTTGTAGCAGCAATAACACGGATGTTTACATGTTTAATTTCCGTCGCGCCGACTTTCTGAACCTCACCAAACTGAATTACGCGCAAAAGTTTAGCTTGAAAATTTTCAGTGGTTTCTCCAATTTCATCAAGAAAAATTGTGCCGTCGTCGGCTAATTCAAATTTCCCTTTTCTATCCGTAATTGCATTAGTGAAAGCGCCTTTCACATGACCGAACAATTCGCTTTCGAGAAGTGATTCCGGTAATGCGGCACAATTAACAGCAATAAAATTTTTATCCTTTCTCTTTCCAAGGTTGTGAATTGCATGTGCAACAAGTTCTTTACCGCTTCCGCTTTCGCCAAGTATTAATGTTGTTGCATCCGAAGCGGAAAATTTTTTTAACATCTCCACAAGATTCTGCATAACATCGCTTCTAAAGACCATTCCTTCAAAAATAATAATCGCTTCCTTATCGGTATGAATAATTTCAGGTTCATTATCATCTTTCCATTTTTTTAGCCGGGATATTTCATCTTCGAGCAAAATAATCTTTGACGTTAGTCCGCTGTGTTGTTCATTTGATATTGTACCGAGCCGATTTTGTAGTCCGGCTAATTCTTCTTCCTTTATTGCTAAGGCACGTTTCAATATTTCAGATTCGTTGAAAGTATCCAGCAGTTTTGCTTTACTTTCGGAAAGATTAAAACCGAACTTGATCAGAAGATAAGCAACGGTTGGGATAAGTACAGCCGAATAATTTACTTCAATAAAGAAAAAAGTTAAGAGTATATAAGCGATGATAAGAAAGCTGAAAAAGTAGATCATTGCTGCATGAGAGCGCTGAAGTCTTGTCTTAAACAGAATTACGACAATCAACGGCAGCAAAAAAACTAAAGCCAGATATGAACTTAACCGGAAATTAAGAGAACGGTTTGTGAGAATATTATCGAGCGCAAAGGCATGAAGTGCAACACCCGGAAGTTCTTTATCGAATCCGGTTGAAATAGTTTTGGCGATTGATGGATCGCTGACGCCGACTAAAACGATTTTGTTTTTGAAATTTACAAGGTTACCATCATTCTCTTCAACCATTCTAAAAAATTCCAGAAGAGAATAGTTTTGGTAATTTTTCCATGAGTTATAGAAATTAATTTTTATCCGGTTATCATCGAAATCCTTATTTGCCAGAGCGGATGAGAATGATTTTTCCGGTTTGCCATTAATTTTTATTGAATTCGGGATATAGATGCCGTCGTCTGAAATATAATTTAAGTGACCGCTCGCGAGATTCGGATTATCCAATTTTGGCTGCGAATAAATTACTGAATCGGTTCCCACGTCATTTGTTATCAAAGCTGAGACAACAACTCTTCCATTACGTTTTATTTCTTCATTCAAAAGGTCGTTATAAACGGATTCGATCGCTGCGTTATTCGATAGCAGAACTTCAATACCAATTTTGGATACGCCTGCATTGGTAAGCTTATCAACCACTAATGCGTAATAGCTTCTCTTCAGAGGCCAGCCGCCGAGTTTTTCAATATCTGTTCCGTTGATGTGAATTATAATTATACTGGTGTCTAATGATCTTTGTCCGGTTAATTTGGTAAAAGTGTTTTCGGTAAATTGATTGAAAGGATTGAATAGCCCCAAGAGCGAAATCAGAAATAGCAGAATAACAGCAATTAGCACGATTGCTTTTTTGTATGAAAATATTTTTCCGGCTGATATCATGATCTTTCTAATAATCCGGCATTAAATTACCAAATTCCAAAAGAATATGTAGGAAAGAAATTAGAAGAGAAGCGGAGCTTGATTTTTCAAGCCCCGCTCTTAGATGGGGTTACTTTAGAAGCATCATTTTTTTCACTTGAATAAAACTGCTCGTCTGCAGTTT
>CAYHWL010000071.1:0-8393 GCA_964359785.1 uncultured Methanosarcinales archaeon
AGGCAATGTGTCTCCTGGTGGGGATGTCAGGGTTTCAGAGGACCTTGGGATAAAAGTGATCCATTTTGCATCTCCTGTCCTGGATAAGGAGGGGGTTATTATCGGCTACGCCGTCGCTCGGGTGCCGCTTACAAGGGTGATTCGGGAGATAGGCAATCAGTTGGGAAAACTCCGTCAGATTGAAGAGAATGTGCGTGTTGATCTTGTTGACAGCAAAGGCGGGTTGATTCATTCCACTTCCTGGGATAGTGTTCTTAACATTGATTTATGGTCGAAACTTTCTTCTCTATTATCCTCTTCAGATAATGGCGTGTTTGAGGCGGATGTGAAGGGTGTGCCTTATCTGTTGGCTTATGCCAGTCAGAATGGCGTCTATGATTACAAAGGGAATGGATGGACTTTGCTTTTGTGGAGCCCTCGCGAAGAGGCCATGTGGACTATCCAGTCTCTTACTAAGATTTTTTTCGTATTGGGTGTGTTCTTGACTTTGACGTTTGCTCTTGCCACTTTGGCTTTCGCGAGGCATGTGACAAGACCTCTCAATGAGCTTTACGAAGCCACAGCCCACGTCCAGAAAGGATATTATGGGGTGAAGTTGGATATCAAGACCGGTGATGAGTTTGAGAGGCTTGGCACGGCGCTCAATAGCACTGCTGAGGTGCTTGCCAATCTGGAAGCGCAGCGTCACGAGATAGAGAAGGCTAAGACTGAATTCCTCTCGATCACAAGCCATGAACTGCGCAGTCCGATGACCCCCATGAAAGCAAGGCTTCAGATGTTAAAAGACGGATTTTTTGGCAAGCTCAATAAAGGTCAGATGGAGTCTGTTGAGGTTGTGTTAAGAAACACATCGCGGCTTGATCGGATCATCCAGGATTTTCTGGAGATCTCAAGGATTGAGGCTGCGCGTCTTAAATTTGAATACCTCAAGGTTGATCTCTCATCATATGTCAAGGCTCTAAAAGTTGAGATGGATGCGTTTATGCCGGAGAAACACCATCGTTTGATCTTGGAGATGGATAAGCTTCCTGTCATGGAAGTCGATCCGGATAGGGTGATGCAGGTGCTTCGTAACCTGATCAATAACGCCAAGAAATTCTCCACCCAAGATTCGGTGATAGTGGTGGGTGTGAAGCGGGCAGGTGGATTTGTCAGGTTTAGCGTGTCTGATTCTGGTATAGGGATAAGCCTCCGGGATCAACTGCGTATTTTCGAGCCTTTCTTCCAGGCTGAAAAATCCATCTATCGCGAATATCCTGGCACTGGTCTTGGGCTTGCCATCTGTAAGGGCATTGTCGAGGCTCAAAATGGCAGGATCTGGTTTGAGAGCCGTCCTGCCAAAGGCACGACATTCTATTTCACTGTGCCGCTCCTACCCAACCGGGAGCAGAAGCCTATCAATATACTTTTCTCAAACCATGGTGAGATCCACAATAAGGTCCTGGCGATTTTCAAGCAGGTATTAGGCCCTATGGGCGAGATGGAGTTCCAGCTGCAGAAGACCCAAGATGCGCTGACTCAAAGCGGTATTGGGGATTATATCCAGATGCTAGTCAGAAGAGGGGTCATGGACAAGGTCCAGGCTGATGCATTTAGGCGGGAGATCGACACTATTTTCAAGTCAGATGGGAGCATACGGAGGGGTAAGAGATGAACAAGGCCAATTACCCTAAACTTCTTGCTTCTTGCGTGTTGGTCTTGGGGTTGATCGCTCTTATGTCCAATATTTTTGACTTTCCTTTAGTGGGCGTCCAGATGCGTCTGGTGTCTGCGGTTTCACTTGTGATCTCTGGCGTTATCCTATTGTGTCTCGTGTACGGGCAGATGTGGGCGAATGAGACTCTCTTGCCTCTATTGACTGTCATACTTCTCATCCTTGTTGGGGTGAACACTCTCTCTGGCCTCTTTGGTGTGGGTCTTGGGTCTCCTGCGGGTTCCGCGACTCTTTCCAATCCAGCTGTCACCTCCTATCCTGCGATAATCGGTTATTCTCTAGTGGTGTTGGTGGGCATTCTCTCTTCTATTGGTGTCGGGACGCATTGGCGTGTTATCGTAGGGTGTGTCATAGGCGGGCTGGGCCTTGTCGCCTCTGTAGGACACCTCTTGGGTATTCCCTTTTTGTATTATGGTATTGCTGGATTTAGCTCCCCGCTTGAAGCTATTTCAAGCGTGGCTTTTCTCCTTATCGGTTCAGTATTGATATTTGCGGATGGGACACGAGGCAAGAATGTGCCCTTTGTGATGTCGTTTAGGTCCCGTTTCACTATAGCGACGGTCTCTATTGTTGTCATCATGATGCTGGTCTCGACTTTTGTGGTCTATAATCAACGTAAGGATATGCTTTACGCACAAGTCGAGGAAGAAGGGGGCATGATGATCAGGAACGTCGAAACCGTGCTGGAATCATATATCGATGATGCCAGTATGGTTTTGAGATCCACGCAGAAAAACCCTGTGATCATTCAGTCGCTAAAAGGTGCGCAGGTTCCGCCTGATTTACTTGTCCATCTCAATACGATAAAAGATTCGGCAGGTATTTTTGACACTCTGGCATTGCTTAATGGAAGTTGTGTGGTTTTGGCAAGAAGTGATGGGCAGGGTCTGTGGGATGAGAAACACTTTAGCTATCAAGATTATTGTGTGAGCATCCGAGAAAGACGGGGCGTATATGTCTCGGAGGCTTTCAATGATACAACCACTGGTGATCAGGTCATATCCGTTTCCGTGCCTTTGATGGAAAACTCATCGTTTGTGGGATACATGATGGGGACTTTGAGCCTGCCAAGATTGAGGCATCTATTGTATGGGATGGCAGGTGAAGAGAGTATCATCCACATCTTGAGCAGGGATGGAGCGCTTATCATTGATACCGCGGATGAGTATTCCAATGGGGTATCAGATAATCCTGATCAGGACGTCCCGGTTGTGAACGCCATGGTGGCCAGGGGCGTTGACCACGGCACCCTATATCTTCCAGGTGAGCAGGGGTCGGAGATCATCTCATATAAACAGCTTGTTGATTTTATTGTCATCTTTGAGCGGGACCAGGAGTCTGCCCTTGAGGGTATCCACGATCTTTTGTATACTCAAGTCTGGATAGTATTGGTATCTCTTATTATTGTCGCCATCGCGGTTTGGGGTGTGGCGGGGGCGATAACCCCTCCATTGAGACGTCTTTCGCAGGACATAAATCAGATCACCAAGGGGAATCTTGATGTCACTTTTGAGGATAGCAGCACTAGTGAGGTCCAGGATCTTATCATGTCCCTTAATCGCGTGCTTGCTAGTCTCAAGCTCGCGATCTTGAGGACTGGCGTGAGCAAGGAAGACATCGGCATTGGTGAGGCGATTGCCGCCAAAAAAACGGCACAGCAGCAGTTCGCTGAACTCTACAGGGAACAGCAGACAATTCTAGACTCCCTTCCAGCATTGGTCTTTTACAAAGACCTGAACAATAATCTTGTGAGAGTGAATAACGCCCTCGCCATGGCAGTTGGCAAGGCAAGCGGTGAGCTGGAGGGCAGGAATCTTAGGGAGCTTTGGCCGGATCTTGCGGGCAGATACTTTGAGGCCGACAAGGAAGTGATAAGATCAGGCAAACCTGTGCGAGGTGTGATTGAGCCCTTGGAGACGGTGCAGGGCAGGCGTTGGTTTAAGACGGATAAGATCCCTCAAAGGGACGCGCAAGGAAATATCATCGGCGTGATCGGTTTCTCCATTGACATCACCAAGGAGAAGAATGCGCAGGAGAGATTCGCCGCGCTCTACGAGTCCTCCTCTGATGCGGTTATGACCCTGGAGCCTCCAAGCTGGAATTTCACTGCTGGCAATCCTGCCACTATACATATGTTTGGCGCCAGGAGCGAAGAGCATTTCACTGGTTTCCCTCCCTGGCGTCTTTCGCCTAAGTATCAGCCGGATGGTGTAGCGTCAGGCAAGAAGGTCAGGAAGATGATAATCCTTGCTATGAACAATGGCAATCACTCTTTTGAATGGATGTATAAAAGGATAAATGGCGAGGAGTTCCCGGCTCATGTCTTGTTGACGCGTGTGGATATTGGGGGCAAGTCATTCCTGCAGGCGACGGTTAGGGATATCACAGAGCAAAAGCGTCTTATCGAGGTTATGACCAACAAAGACAAGATACTGGAGCGCACCTTTGATTCATTTCGGGAGCCGTTTTTCGTGGTGGGGCTGGACAATCGGCTTATCCGTTGGAACAGGTCATTTGAGAAGCTCTCAAAGACCAAGAAGATAGGAAAGGTAGACGCATGTTTTGGCAGGGAAGATCGGGGCAGGATCTTGTCTGCGATTAAGACCGCGACAAAGAAGGGTGTGTCTAGGGCGGTGATATCCATCAAGGGAAAACCTTTGGAGATCCATATGACATCGCTAAAAGATGACAATCACAAGAGGATCGGAGTCAGCTGTATCATGCTTGGTCACGATTGAGCCTCCCCAAACCTTTTTATATCTGGTTGGGGTTGTCATCTCCATGAGTTTCCTTGACAAGTTGCGGGGCAGGCATCAAGAAGAGCATATCGGGGGCGGGCCTCCGCAGTTGGAGCCTCTTTTTCCAAAGATTGATGTGCCTGATTTCGAGCAGGGCATCACATCGCCTCCTCATGATGAATTCCAGCCAAGGTCCTTGTCACAGCCAATGCAGTCTCCCCAGATGCAGTCATTCCAGCAGATGCGTGAGCAGATGGTATCGCCATTAGCCACGCAAAATTATCAGCCTGTGACAAGTCCTCCTTCAAAGGATTTTGAGATGGTAAACTCGAAATTAGATGCGATAAAGTCCATGCTTGAGAATCTGAGTTTGAGATTGGAGCGTCTTGAGGCGGTTAAACCTCTTGATGAGAAGTTTGCCAAGAAGCGTGATGAGTGGAGATATTAGGGTCATGCGCAGCGCTCATCTTGCTTATCTGATCGCGTTGTGCACATTCATTTTTGACCGTGTCACAAAATATCTTGTCGTGAGTTTCCTTGATTCCCCTATCGATCTTGGTCTTTTTCACATCGTCCATGTGACAAATACAGGCATCACATGGGGTCTTCTCAAAGGTTACTCGGTCATTCCCATCGCGGTCTCTCTTTTTGTGATCTGTTACATCCTCTATATACTTAAGGTCTCTCCCAAACAACCATCTGTGATGATCTGGGTATTTGGCCTTGTCTTGGGCGGAGCAGTTGGCAACCTGATAGACCGTGTTGTCTACGGCGCAGTGATCGACTTTATCGATCTAGGCTGGTGGCCGGTGTTTAATCTTGCTGATTCCGCGATAGTCATCGCCATGGTCCTCCTGGTCTATATCAACTTTTTTCCGTCAAGTTCAAAAACAAGCAAGTGATTCTGGCAGGGATGGTGGATTGTGGGCATTGTGGAGGGGAGCTTGTGGATCTGCATCGCAGGTCTGGTGATCTTGGCGTCTGTGGTTCATGCCACAATATGTATCATCTGGGCTGTCTGCTTGATGAAGGTTCCTGTGTCTTTTATGATTGTCCTAAAGGCTCACTTATCGCTTCACCAGATTCGATTCGGATGGAGTCTGTTGTTTCGCCCAAGCGGATCTATCAGCATCAAAGCATCCTCACCCTTGATAAGCTCATCGCAAGTTACAACGACAAGGATAAACAAGAGCCCGTCTCTATCAGGATCCATGACGTGACAAAGCTTCTTCTCTACAAGGGAGTCCATCCAAAAGCGGTTGATCTGTGCAAGAGGCATCTTGTGGATTACGCGGATTTCCAGGCGTCCTTGCGGCGTGATGATTTGGCGACGCCCCTTGCGATAGATCTGGGAGTTGGCGGTGCGGGTGCGTTCTTTCTTTGGCATGATCTCATCCGCCGTGTATCAGATATCCCTACAGCGATATTGTGTTATCATCTTCTTCCAGCCGCGCTCTGTTTCACTCTCCTCTACTCCGTATATGCGCGGAGTAATAGGCGTTCAAGATCTATGATAGCATATAATGGAGCGCGGCTTCTGGAATTTGAGGCGAGATCCGAAAAGAACAAGATCGAATTGGAGAGGATATTGATTAGGTGATGATAACCGTGGACTGGGTCGATACTTCGCAGTTTGTTGCGATGAGGGCTTTTCACTTCACAACAGGTTCTTTTACCAACGTTTCAAGGCTCATGTCGATGAAGTGGTCTGTCTGGCTTGGATGGCGATGCTTGTATGCGTCATACATTGAGAACACAGCTCCAACAAATAATACTCCGCCTAATGTGTATGCGAGTGTTTCGCTTTTGATATATAGCAAGTTGAGTAGATCATGGAATTTTTCAGCTGGCACAACACCCAAGTCTCTCAACTCAACTTGCTTTTTAGCCAGTTGATTCTATTGTTCATATATTCAATCAACTGGCTATAACTCATTTTTTCCCTCACAGATCCAGTATCAGTCTTCGTCTTCCGGGTTCTGCGGCGATTGGCTCATTTTTCTCTTGCCCTGCGATCGCGGCTGTCTTGTCTGGTCGGCGTATGACTCTTATTGATTGGGATTTTGTATGTTTCTTCGCAAGTTTGGATTGTGCAGGTTTCTTGGCTTTCTTGACGGTCTTTTTAGGTTTACTTACGTGTATGATCTTGACCACTTTTTCGTTTGTCTTTGTTTTTTTGGCTTTCTTCACTGCCTTGGCCTTCTTAGCTTTCTTCACAGTCTTGGCCTTCTTAGCCTTCTTCGCTGGTTTTGGCAGCCTTACGACAAGTTCTGGTCTCTTGTCGTTTTTTGCCGCTCCGTTCTCGATAGGATTATAGTCAGTATTGTATAGCGCGGTTGGCTCGATCACTGGGTGGTTGTCATATACTGGCGAGTTGAATCTCTGGCTTCTCTCGTGTGAGAGGAGGTCGTAGGTCTCAATTTCACCTGCTCGGTCGTATGGGACGATCTTTGGCGCTTCTTGTGGCAGGTCCACCACTTGGCTTTGTGGTGTGTTTAGAGGCACGGTCTGGAGTCTTACTTTCTGTATGTTGGATGGGCGATTTTCCTTGTTCGCGGCTCGCAGTAGTCCGATCAAGTTGATCACGAGCAACAGGATATACATCAAGTACATTCCTGTCCCAAAGAATAGGAATGTTGCGTTTGCGATGGCAAGTGAGTGGAATGCGACGAGGAGCCCCCACACTCTGCTGTTCCGATCAAAGTGCATGGTCATGATAAGCGCGCTAAATACCAACAGCGCGCCAAGGATTATTATCTCAAGGTACACAAATGACCCAAGGGTCATCTCCATGATTAATGAGCCGACAAGGTTTGCCGCGAGTAATAGTGCGCTAAGTATCATATTTTTCCCCCCGTATCGTCATGGGTAGGGCTATTTCGCTTAAAAAGCTTCACTTTCTAGAATTCATCTGTCCCTTCTAGCCCTTTGAGCAATCCCTTGTCTCGTAAGACTTCGAATTGGATCGGTTTGTATTTGAAGATGACATCTCCTCGCTCATCGCCGGATAATTCCCATGGCTCGATTAGCAGGATGTCTCCTTCTCGGACCCATAGTTTGCGTTTGAGCCTTCCTGGGATCCTGCATATCCTTGTCTTTCCGTCAAGACAGCGCACTCTCATCCGTGACCCACCGACGCGTTGCTCGCAGACTCCTAGGGTCTCTCTGTTGCGTGGAAGCCGGACTCTTCGCAGTTCCATCTGTTCCTGCTCGATCCTTTCTTGTTCTTCCTGCTTTCTTGACATTATATAGACTGCATTGCAGGGTGCTTATAAATCTAACTAAAACAATAGTTCATACTAGTCCGCGTTTTATCTCCTTTATTATTGGCTTGATGCCAAACATCTGGACCCGCCATTCTTTTGGCACGCTCTCGATTAGCACGACTTCGCCATAGACATTCTTTGTGGGGGTCATGAACCTATATCCGTCTCCTTTTGTCCGCGAATCGTCATCGAGCCAATTCTCGAATTCATCCAACTGGTCTCCTGGTATGCCTGCGCCGATCAGCGCCTTGATCATCGGGTCAAAGCTTTCTCTTGCCGTTGTGAATGTGGCGATGTCGCCATATAGATCTAATTTGTCATGGCTCATCTTGTTATAGTGATAGTGGAGGTATGCTTTCTGGCTTTCATGACCTTCCCACTGCGCGAGTATCTTTTGCGTTTCCAACATCGAATTCACGGCATCAGCGCTGTGCTTTTTGCGTAGCTCGAAATATCCTTTGGCGAGTTCCGCTTTCAGGTTGTGCGACATGGCTCTTATGTCGATCTGTCTGCCGCTCACCAGGCCTCTTATTTGGTTTAGGATATTATCCATGTGTTGGTATGGCAAATCGCTTTCTTTATAATGTTTGCCAAGGCGGATGATTTATCACCGAGTCATAATTGAACTTTTGCGTTTTTAGTCGATAGGGGGTTCTTGATTTTGATCTATATTCT
>CAYHWL010000072.1:0-5888 GCA_964359785.1 uncultured Methanosarcinales archaeon
AAATAATCAGGACCTTTCTGGATCGTGACTCGGCCAAGCATCAAGACGATCTTGTCCTTCTTCTTGAGGGGAGAATCAAAATGTGTCTGCGCGGGCAAAGCCTCCTGATCAAGACCCCAATGAGCCACAGAGATCTTCGAAGGATCAATAGAGTAATTCTTGATTATCTGACGCTTCATATACTCGCTAATCGTCACCACGTGATCAGAACCTTTCAAGCCTTCTTCCTCTATCCTACGGATGTACTCATTTGGCTTGCCGCCAGTACGGTCATATTCAGTAGCATGGATGTGGACAACGACTTTCTTCGACGACCTCTTCTTTATCGCAAGCGCCGCCTTGAAAGTCATCCAATCATGCGCATGGACGACATCATGAGGCTCTTCTTTGGCTATCGCTTGAGCCGCCAGAGTATAGCGCTCAATCTCCGCGAAAAGATCCTTGCCATACACTGCACAAGGACCCCCACTTGATTTTTTCTGGTATGCCTCATGATAGGTGGATGCATTCATGTACGGAGTAAGGATGGTCCTCACTGTGCTGATATGAACATTACACTCGTTAGTGCCGCGCAATCTCACAAAATTGGACTTGGCGCCATCAGGGACATGAGGCATGACAAAAGTCACACCCACACCCTGCGCGGCAAGACCTTTAGAGAGGGCATGACAGGCCGTACCCAGCCCCCCGCTCATAAAAGGCGGGAACTCCCAACCAAGCATCAAGACGCGCATCAGGACACCTTCCGCTTGCACTGCTTCTGGCCGCTAGGAGTGAGTTCAAAGATCTTCACATAAGGAGAATCAAAGACCTTATCGACATAACCTTTGCCAGTGAGGAAGATCAGATGATTGTCTACTGTCTTCCAGTTGATATCTGTCTTTGTGGAGATGTCATTCACGGTCTTCCTGCCATCGCACAGACACAAAAGAATAGTCTTCCTGATATCCTTGAACGTACGTTTAGCTGGCATACCAGCAAGAAAACCTCACGAAATCGGTATTTAAAGATTTGGAATTATAGTTAGAACCTCTAACTATGATGATTAGAATGTCTAACTGTCCTAGTGGGTAGTTATACAGATAGCCTAGAGGATGTTTTATATAATGGACAAACAAAAAAATAGGAGCATGAGACTCGCAAGCGCACTCATAGGGTTAGTGATAGTAAGCATACTGCTAATCGGCGGACTCAAGATGTGCTCCAAAAAACCTGACGCGCCAGCAGTCATCAATCTCCGGCTCACACCAGTCAAGACAACCATCTATCCTGGCCAACTGGTTGTGTTTGACGTCACGCTAAGAAGCACGAGCCCGACAGGGGTGAGGTTCCTTGCCACACTACGACAAGACAATGAGCCAAAGCTGTTCATACCTGACACAATCAACATCAGCAAGAATATCACCAAGAGATACAAAATCACGATCCCAAACAATTTCAAGAACGGAACATACTATCTGGACGTAGAAGTCAACTATTCCAACAGGCACATCATCGCGCAGACACCAGTGTTTGTCCGTGACATACCTGGAGCGCCAGTGCCAATCAAGGCGCAAGACCTTGAAAAAACAATACCAGTGGTGTATAACTTCACGCCTCCAAAACAGGAGAAAAACAAGACAGAAGAGACAATCGTATATAATGTGACAGACGCGCCTCCAGAGAACATCCCGCCAGAAGCACTGGCCAAATGCGACGAAGAGCGACAAGACAAATGCATAGCCGAATACGCGGTGGCAAACAATCTCTCAAAAGCATGCAGCGCGATAACAGACCGCAACACCAAAGACACATGCTACATCCATTTCATAGGCAACGGGGAATTGGACCTGTGCAAAAGAGTCGCATTCAGGTCATATAGGGGATACTGCGAAGCAATTCTGGCATCAAGAGTGCCCGCCCAATCGCTTGGCATGATATGGACATACGCCCTTGAGATGCCGCCCATCAACTATACTGTTGAGACGATAGAGGAGAACTAATGAAAACTCCCAACCACCCCAAGCGGCGAGGTATTCACAACTAATAAATACCAAAAAAAGAGGATAAAGATATGGATATCGAAGAAATCAAGAACGTCCCGGCCGCATATCAAGCGATGATAAGAGAATTCTGCGCGCAGCACAGCGGAGCCAAGATGTTCCTTGAGAAAAACGACATCGAGAGCGCCAACCAGGCATACCTGAAGATGGCGGAAGTATACACCAAGATATCTAATGCACCAATCGAGAACATCCACAAGAGCATCGCCCACCAAGCCCTCACAAGCACATACGAGCAGATACACTCGCTAAACGAGCCGTTGCTCTCGAACAAAAGCATGCGACTCATGGCCGCGACGTCATTTATCATACTAATCGCCATCGCCGCTATCATGCTAAAACCAAGCATCGTAGGCCTTGCCGCAGCAGACCTTGACACCGGGCCAAAATGGATAGGGCCAGCAAGTGTCACAATACAAGGGACCACCACAATCAACCTCAACAAGCAATTCACCGGCGCAGACACATATCTTGCCACCAACGGAGATCACATCAGATCTAGCGTCATAGGAGAGTTCCTGACAATCACACCCGAATACGGATACAAAGGCAAAGACGGGATATCGATAATCGCGGCAGACAGCAAAGAGCCAAGCAAGAACACAAAAATCAACCTTCAAGTAGCTATTGACCCTCTGAAGAACACCCAATAGGTATCGGAAGGTTTTATATACTCGCAAACAGGGAGTTTACATGGGGAATGCAGAGTGGTAAGAATCAAAGCGATAGCATTAATCTTCTCATTACTAATCATCACCCTGCCAATAAGCCTTGCCACAGAACTATCCGTAATGGACGCCGCGGGAAAAGACAACATCAGAAACTACTTCCGCGCAGGAGACAGGATACACATCAACGCAAGCGCGCTAATCGACGGCGACGCACAAGTCGACGGCAATCAATTCCGAGTATACATCGAAGGAGAACGAGGAGACACATTCGATGAGGGGGCATGCCCGACAATCAATGGAAAACCCACTTGTTCATACCTTCGCAGCGCACCAAGCGCAGGCACAAGAAAATATGAGATCAAACTCTACGATGACAATTCCAAATGGAATGAGAACGCGATTCCCCTAGCGAACAGAACCGAAAAACTCACCGCAGACACCATAGGCGCTGACTTCTCGAATATGAATGTCACAAGCAAGATAATCAACAACGGCAAGGTCATCGTGAGCGCGACAGCTATCGATAGGGCATTCGACCCCAATGATGACAAAAGCTGCAGCGGCGTCTCACAGACAAAATTCTACCTTGACGACACGACAAAAGCGCCGTTTAAGACTGTGCCTGGAAACCTCCTGTGCTCACAGAAGATCGACTTTGAACAGGTGTTCGCGAACCTAGCGGACGGAAGCCACAGCATAATCGCCACAACCATCGACAGGTTCAATTTAACAAACGGCCCAAGGACAGACACCTTCATGATGGATGCCAGCGCGCCAAAGATAAACGACACGCTCACGATAGTCGAGAGCGCCACAGGCCAGGATGTGACATATGCACGAGGCGACTCGGACCTAAGAGTCACCATAACAGCACAGATAGACGACCCTTACCTTGACACGGACACAATCGTCGCGGATTTCGCCAATTTCAACCCAAACCTCGGCCAATTGCCACCAACAACATACACAAATGGAGTCGCAAAATGGGACCAGATACCACTACGAGGATTTGGCAGCTGCCAACTCACAATCAAAGCGGCAGATGTCTTGGGAAACCAAGGAGCACGGACAATCAACTGCCAGCTAAAAGTAGACAATACCGGACCTGAACAGATCTCACTAGACAGCGGCCACAGAAACCAAAATGGAGTGATGCTGCTAGCCAGCACAAGCCAAATCACAGCCACGATAAAAGAGGAGGGAGTGGGACTCGCAAAGAACAATATGTTCCTCGACACCTCGGATATCAACGGCGACACACGCGCAAGAAGCCAAGGGTGCGCAAAGCAATCCTCAAACGAATGGAAATGCACATGGAGAGTGCAAGCCAATCGCAACCCCGGCAACAAACAGACAGGGTTATCACAATTAAGCACAGACGACCTTGGAAACATGGCAGTACCAAAACCAAAAATCGCAGCGATACTAGACTCCATGGCACCAGTAATCACCAACTTCTCCATGAGAATAATCCCTGGTGCAGACAACCAAGACACAGCCGTGAAAGGAGCTAGCGCAGAATTCACACTCACCGGCAGCGAGATGGATATAGCCACGATCGACTTATCCATGATAGGCGGATCAAACGAGACACAGATGACCTGCACGCAAAACACCTGCACGACAATCTTCGAGATACAGACAAGCGGACCATACTATGCCACAGTGAGCGCCATAGCCGCAGACTTCGCCGGAAACCAAGTAAAAAAGACACTCGGCTTTGACGTCTACGGAGTGAAAGGAGAGACGCCAAACTATTGGGAATCACAGACCACATGCGCGCCATCCATGATAGACCGGAGCACCACAGTCCTGATAGAACCAAAAGCATACTGCGACGCGAATCTCAAAAGCGTAAACAAATACGCGGTGCCTATACAGATCGCATTCCCTGGAAAAGAGGCCTGCACAGGAGACATCGCGGCAGTCACAAGCATCACAATCTTCAACACACTGCCTGGAAGCAGACACCCAACATTCGAGATAACACTCCGAGCCACAGACTACACCCAAGACAAGCTGACCATCACATGTCCCATACTGATACAAAGCATAGTGAATGAAAGCGGAAAACTATACTCAAACCCGAACACAGAGACAGAGAACGTCAATATAGTCATCCCATTCTATAACCAACCACTAGGAGACGCATACGCAAACATCAACAGACAAGTCGATGACGCAGTAAAAGACGCGAAAGAATCGCTCAAACTCATCGGACAACTAGAAAGCTTCTTTGCCATGGCCAGCAAAGCATGCAACATCATCCAAATATTCCGAAGCATACAAGGAGCATACTATGCCCTCATCGCGTTATTTGGGAATATCCAAAGAGCCACAGGGGCAGTGACGCCAGCAGCAGCAAAGGCAAAAGTAGTGCAAGATAAACTCTGCAGAGGCGCGGAAAGCACCGAAGCCTCAATAGACGGAAAACCCAATGAAGCCGGATTGTTCAACATACTCACCCAACTATGCGCATTCGTCAACTGCAGGATGAGCACAAGCGACGACGGATACCTCGCCCAATTCGGCGGAGGGGCAAAACACTGCAAAGCTGTCGCTGAAACCTTAGCAAGCATCGGAGGAGTATCATCTGTGGTCAACAAACAAGGACAACCACGCGGAGTCCCTCTTCTAGACGAGAAGAAATACACAGACCTTGGAGGGAACCCAAGCACACTCGATATGAAAGAGAACCTTATATTGTCTACTTTATGCATGTGCGTCCCAGGGATAATCCACAACCTCAATAAATATAGAGAGATCAAGTGCGACTACGCACTGTGCATGCTCCGCGACGTGAAAGAGAGCGGACTGCCGCCAAAATACTGCCAAGACCTAAAATCATACCAGACCTGCAACTTCGTTGTAGGTGATGTATTCAACGTATTCCCGATAGTAAGACTATGGGATACCGTCATGCAGATAGTGCGCAACATCTACGCAAACCCATTCGAACTCCTGCAACTCTACGGAGGATGGAAATGCAAAGACTACTGCAATACAGCCATACCAGAACAGTTCGCCTCATGCGTATACCCAAAGATACTCGCGAAAATAGGCGATGCCATACAGAGCATCAAAGCGATAAAATCCATCGCCAATTTCAACAAACAAGGAGGCTCATGCCAAACGCTTGAAGACCTCACAAACTCGACGGTGAGCGCATGAGAAG
>CAYHWL010000072.1:5988-8368 GCA_964359785.1 uncultured Methanosarcinales archaeon
AAAATCGGTGTAATTCCAAACGTCAACGCGCTAAGCGACCAACTCCGAGGTTATGATAGATTAGGCCAAAATGAGATCATGTATACTTACTACACCGAGAACTATCTCAAAGAACTCCAAGACAAAGTGCTTGCCGCACAAAGCAAGGCAAAGGGAAGCAAGAACCCTCAAGACCAACAAGCGCTAAACGCCGCACAAGATAAACTTAGCGCCGCGCAAAAAGAGGCTTACCGTCTGGAAAAGGACGCGAGAAAAAATCGAGCGGACAGGGAAGCCAACTTGATGTTAGACGAGGTATCAGACCTGACAAAAAAAGTCGAAGGAAAGGAGCAGGAACTTGCGGCACTAAAAGAATCAAAGGCAAGCAAGGAAGACATCGCTAAACTCACCGCAGAGATCGCCGCACTTGCCGCAAAACGAGAAGCCACACAGATCGCTCTTGACAAAAAGAAAGGCGAGCAGAAATACCTCAACGGAGAGACAACAGTCGCGCAGACGCTCACAGATATAGTGGAAGCGTACAGCCAATTCAGCGGAATTGGCGCATTCGCATCACTATTCATCGACGACTCCGAGCTTTCAAAAAGAAGACAAGAAGCAAACGACCTGTTCTGTTCGACATGGCTCCTAGGCGGAGTCGAGTGCTGGAGCAGTAAGCTATGTCAATACAGCGTAGACGCAAAAGCAGGAGGACTAGGCCTCATGGCAAGGACCACCAGCCAAGCACCAGTCGCAGGCGCACACATCGAAGCAGACAAATCACTCCCGATACAATACACCAACCTGACAAACAACGAGATGGTTAGCATGAAACTCTACAGGATAACATACTACCTGCACAATCCAAACACCGCAAACATCACATACAACCTAAAATTCACCGCAAACGATGGAAGCGTATATACTGCATTCCAATATGACAAGATACTAGAGGAAGGCAGTACTACCAAACAGATCAGGACAAATGCCATCGTAAAATACTCAAACCGCGAATACACCAAAGTATGCCTCACATTCAACCCCGCAATAAAAAGATTCGGTGGAGGAGAGACAAAAGAGCTGTGCAATGACATCATTGAATATAGCGGCCAAGCGACAAGCGTGACCGGCGCCGCCACGACAACAGGCACTGCCGCCACCCAGACGACATCGTCTGATTTTGGAGGGTTCTAAGATGAGACGCGGACAGGTGACGATATTCATAATCCTTGGCATCCTTCTGCTAGCCATCTTCGCGATACTCCAATACTCCGGCTGGATAAATCTTCTTGGAGCAGGACAAAGGACATTCGAAGCAGTCGTCATAGATCCGGAGACGCAACCAGTCTTCGACTATGTCAAGACATGCGTACAAAACGTAGGCCAAGACGCGCTCACACGCCTGGGGATGCACGGCGGATATGTGGATTTTAGCGGGAACATCCGAAGCGGAGACCCAACAAACAGCGACGGAGTGGAACTCGTCCCAGGCTCAAAAGAATACGTCTCATACTGGTACTATCTAGCCGACACAAACACATGCGAAGGGAACTGCCTGTTCCGATCAAGACGCCCGATACTCCGAGGCCCCGCGCCAAGCATAGAGACAGACCTCGCCAACCACCTGCGCAAGAACATCAAAGAATGCTTAGCCGACTTCCAACCACTAAAGGATATGGCTTTCACGGTCAATGAACGCGCACAACCGACCACAGCAGTCACCATCACAGAAGACTCAGTCATCTTCCTACTCACATACCCGATAAGCATCGAACGCGGAGGCAAGACGTATAGCATCGACCGCTTCCCAGTCGAGATAGACGCGCCGCTAGGCAGCATGTACGACCTGGCAAGCACGATCACAGAGCTTGAAGCCAACAACACATTCCTTGAAAAACACCTGCGACAACTAATAGACATCTATTCTGGCCCAGGAGAAGAATCGCTGCCAAGCACATCAGATATCACATTCGAATTCGGAAGCGGAACCATCTGGACACAACAAAGCACAGCTGCCCGGATCAAAGGACTGCTATCGACCTACGTGCCCATGCTGCAGATATTCGGGACATCAAACTATAGGCCAATAAATGCGCCTGACGGAACAAGCGACCCGGCATTCTTCGACAAAGTATACAACAGGAACATGCTTATAGTCGGAAGCATCAACAAGACCTACCCGAATCTCGAAGCCAGATTCTCATATCTTGACTGGTGGAACCCATACCTCAACATCGACGGATGCGAAGGAGGGGTATGCAGACCAGAATCCCTAGTGAACATGATAATACCCGGAGTACCATACGGAATGCAACGATCAAGATTCACCTATGATGTGAGCTATCCCACAGTGCTCACACTACGCGACCCACTTGCGATGAACGGCAGAGGATTCACATTC
>CAYHWL010000073.1:0-5866 GCA_964359785.1 uncultured Methanosarcinales archaeon
TGCGCGAAAAAGGAAGCGACATATGATGCAATGCTTGGACCCGCGAACCATAATCCCGCCAATAAAGTGACGACAAATGCCACGAGTAAGAGCCAAGGCAACCATCTCTTGTTTGACTTGCGGCTTTTCCTGCCCTCAAAGAGAGCCTCCACTTTTTCAGGTTCTACAACAGGCTCTATCTTTTTCACTTTCTTAGCTTGTTTTTTGCTGGAAATCACCGGAGCAACATCCTGGATCTGCTCCTCTTCTCTTGGGGAACCAACAACCGCAAAATAGGACAAACCCTCGCATCGCGCCTCAAAACTCTGCAGCTTGTCATTCTCAGACACAAAGGAAGTGTCTATCGCCCGCCACTTGCCATTGACATAATGCATAAGAGAGATGGAATCCGCATCAATGCCGCGCTTGCGCATCCATCTCTTCTCAACGCTAAAACCAATCGTGACATGTTCGATGTTCTTTGGGTCTATACTGCTATTGATCTCAAAGAAACCGTAAGCAATCCCCTTTGGGTCAAGGAAAGTCGGTTGTTTGCGATGCCTAAACACAGCAAGAACCACCCCTTCCACGGCACTCTTGATCTTAATCTCGATCTCGCGGATCCCGCTTGACCAAGGAATCATCGCATCAAGGATCCTATTTGAGGCGACATCCCCTATAGGGATTATGAGATCATCATCTTTTCTCTGGCGCCACATGTAGATAGACGCAATCAACAATATGACAGCGACTAGGCTCGCGATCAGAGCCACAACCTGCCAAATCACTCCTAAGGACATGCCAAATAGGAATGAGACCACGCTAATAGCACAAAGGATTATAATTATCGCCGCAAGAACAAACCACTTGGTGTAAGATGCCGGACGCCTTAGACTCTCCACATCGGATCTCTTCACGATTGTATTCTCCTGCGCTAGATCGTGGCGAATGGCTTTTCTGATCGCCTCAAGTTCGTCAGCAAGAAGAGCGGAAAGCTTCGCCTTCTTGCGGCCTTTTAGCCACAAACGGATAAGAAGGATGATCCCGCTAAAAACCAAACCAAGGATTATCCAAGGCACATAGTCCAATAAGACGCTGCCTATGGAATATAGCCACAATCCTAGTATGAACGCGATCACAAAAACAACCAACCAAAAGACTATCCTCTTTCCACTTTCTTTTTTCGTCTTTGGTATGATCAGGTTCTCAAGACGCAATTGCGCAAGGATGAATGGGACGATGGCAAGCCTTGCCTTGGACTTTTTATTGTCTATTTTAGCTTGGATCTTAGCCTCCTTGGCGATAAGCGCGGCTTTCTTGTCCGCTTCGATTTCTCGGGCCTTTTGCGCCAAATCAAGGATCTTCTGCTGCTCTTTTTGGAGTCTGGCTTCCTCCTTTTGTCTTCTCACTACCTCTTTTTGCGCATTGCGCTCCATCTTGCGCTGCATCCTGATATCCTTGGTGTCACGAAGATGGCGGAAGACAAGAGCCAAAATGAATATTATAATCACAAACAGAATAATAGAAACCAAAACCAGCCAGAAATAATCAGCAATAAATGACATCAGCTTTGAAGGCGTGCTACGCCTAAACACCAGATCTCTAGCATACTCAATCCCGGAATCGTTGACCCTCATCACAACAGTGAAAGGATAATCGCCTTGCTCCAACCCTTCTGGAGGGCTAACAATCAATTTGAAAGAACTTGTCACGCCCCCTTGAAGCATGATAGACTCGTTTGCGCTTCTTGCAAGGTCAGTATTCTCCAACCAGATATTGTAAGTGGCATTTGTCGGCCCCACATTCTTGACCTTGATCGTGGCTAGGGACTTATTCTCCCCAATGACAAATACATCGGTGTCAGGAGATATCTTCACAATGCCATCAGAGAGGACTTTGAAATCCAAAGGCGTCTGCCAGACCTCGCCAGTGCCTTCATTCTTGGAAAGAAGACGGAAATCATATGACCCAAATTGATCGCATGCTAATGAGACGTTCATATGGACGATAGCCGACTTGCCAGGGTTGAGAAGGAAGGAATCCTTATCAAAGTAGACGTCCTTGGTGAACTTATCGGTTGACAATGAGTAGATATCCTGATAGTCAGGATCCAAGTTCGTGATCTTGAAGATGAATTCTTGGGGAGAGCATGCCCCTTGGGGATCAGGAGACTTGATGACCTCAACATCCACGCCGGCCGTTTGGGACAGCGCTGCACGTACAGAGAATAGAACCAAAACAATAGCAATCAAAACAAACCATGCCTTTCTCATGCGTGTTTCCCCCACGACACAAGGCTTCTTAGTAATAGGTCTGCATCTGTGAGAGTTCGCCGTCTTTGTCTGCGCGTTGCCTGAAAGCTAGCGCGACACCGATGACGACAAGGACAATCACGAATATGATAAGCAACCATTCCAAGACGACCTTGAGGGTGCCCATCCATGCATTGTCACTTTCACTGATAGTCACTGAAAGAGGGATCTCCTTTGAGATTGCATCTCCCACCTTGACATTGACCCTGAATACTTTAGTGCCGACTGTAGCATCCTCATAAGGGGTGACTTCGACATTGAAGACCTTGGTCTCTTTACCATCAAGCACAACAGTGCTTGAAGGACTGACAAAGACATCAGCGAATGAATCTGTTCCTGCTGCAGTGACAATAACCACCTTGCTTGTAGGATAGTTGTTCTGCACAGAGACAGGGAATATGATCGATTTGCCGATCTTGACATTTCCGCTTGAAGAATCCACCGAGATAAGCGCCTTTGGGACGTCCTTTGAAGCATCGGATGAATCTTCCTTGCCTATGATAGTGATCTGTTTTTGAGCCGTCAATTTGTCGTGGAGCTGTTGGAACTGCACATCGACATTGACAAGGTACTTTCCTGATTTGGCGTTATCTGGGATTTTGAGGAAAATCTCCTCTGATTGCTCCTCATCACCGACACGGATCTCATCGATATAGTCGGAAGCCTGGATGCCAAGCTCTGGGATCGAGATAGTCACCTTGATGTCATTCTCGACCTTTTCGCCCATGTTCTGAAGGCGGACCGTGCCTAGAAGCGCTTTACCTGCAACAAGGCTGTCTGAAGGAGAGAAGATGACATCCTCAAGACGCAATGAGTGCCTTGGGACATCCAATTTGACATTGTAAGTCTGGATAATCTGATCTGAGAATCTGTCTGATACGACGACCCTTATCTTGTAGCTGTCCTCTTGGACATCATCTGAGATCTTAAGGCGCATACGCTTCACATACGAAACATTAGCATCGACATCGAATACGCGTGTCGCGTCGCTTAGAGGCTGGATATCGTTATACTCGAAACCTGATATAAAGACTTCGACTTCGACATTCTTTGTGTCATTTAAGCCGGTCAATTTGATATCAACAGGCACTTCCTGACCACGTTGGATATCCAAGAGAGTGACATCATTTGGGTTTAGGACATAATCATCAACACGCACTTCATCGACCCTAATGGGAATTGGAGCAGCATGAACGACACTAGAGAATATGATGAACGCGCAAACGACCATCAATATTGACCATAATCCTTTGTTTTCCATAGTGATAACCCCTCGTTAGGGCTTTTGAAAAGCCCACTTGTATTTAAAGTTTACCTTAATCTTAATTATGTAGTAGTGAACCTCTATATCTACTATAGAGTGTATTCACTTCATTTGCCTCCTTCGACGCTGTTAATCTGAATCTCACGGTGAATGACACGTCTAATGATATCATTTGAGACGGTGACTCTCACAGTGTAATTATCTGGTTGCGCATCGTCTGGGATCTCCAATAAGACCGGGACGGATACTTCTTTTTTATTACTGGCCTTGAGATCCACAGCGCCATTAGTAGCGTAGATACCAAGCTCGGGGATAGTCATGGTAACTTTAAGGTCATTTAGTCTCACATCCCCTTTGTTGCTGAACATGACATAAGCAGTCAAATCTTCTCCTGGCTTGACATCATACGCGTCAGGGATGATGATGTTGTTCACGAAAAGCCTCGCTTGAGGCTCATCAGCCTGCTGATCTTTTGAGCTAGATTGATTCTGGCCCACAGTGACCACAAAGGTGAGTGAAGTAGTCTTGTTCTGTGAATCAGTAGCGATTATCTGGGCATTGTACGTGCCAGGATTCTGATAGGTGTGGGTGATCTGCGAGTTGAAGGCCACACCTTGCATCTGCCCGTCGCCGAAGAGCCAGATCACGCTTGTGATTGACGCATTATTTGGCGTTACCGTATTAGTGAAAGTGCTTGTGAGAGGCGATACACCGCTTGTCGGTGAGACGCTTGCCTGCACATATGGGCCCAAGTATTGTGTGTTATTGAACGGGGGTGACACGACGTCAATTGTGAAGTTAAGCCATCGCGCCAAGCCGAAGCGGTCTATAGCGACCACTTGGGCAAGATAAGTGCCAATCGAATTATAGACATGGTTAATGACGCTCAAGGGGTTCACAATGGCCGCCTGCCCATCACCAAAGAACCAAGCGACAATTGAGATCCCGTCTGGATCAGTGGCATTCACAAAGAAAGTCCCGTTCAATGGGACCTGGCCTTTTAGCGGCGTGACTGTGGCGAATAATGACGGTTGCGTGTTGCTTGGTTGTGGTGGATTGACGATAATCGGGAACTGACGTTGCGTTGTCAGATTTGAACAGTCAGTCGCGATGATAATCGCAGTGAAGTTCCCTGAATTTTGATAAGTGTGTGAAATGATGCTGTTTGGCTGGACAAATTGCGATTGGCCATCACCGAATATGACCAATGTGCTTGACAGACATGCATCATCAGTGACATTCAACTGGACAACGGAAGTCAAAGGAGAGTTTCCGGTCTGCGGAGTGATGTTTGCGATTATCACCGGAGCCTGGTTCGTCTGGTTTGACTGATTGCCTGATTGATTAGCATTCACAGTGACCGTGAAGAATAATGATGAGGATGCACCCTGGTTGTCCAATGCTGTTATCTGAGCAAGATAGACACCCGCATTCTGATAAACATGGGTGAATTGCGCATTGGCGTTAGCTGATTGAGATTGTCCGTCACCAAAGATCCATGTCACGCTCGCGACGGCTTGGTTGTCTGTCACATTGTTTGTGAACGTGGAAGTCAGGGGCGCTGTGCCGTTAATTGGGGTGACATTCGCGATTATGACTGGAGGAGTGTTTGACTGGTTGCCTTGACTGCCGTTTGTCCCGACAGTGACTGTGAAGTTCAACTGTGTCGTTACACCTAGATTGTCTGTCGCTATGATTGACGCAGGATAAGTGCCGTTAGCGACATACATATGTGTGATTGAGCTTATTGGAGCGACGCTTTGAGCGAAACCATCACCGAAAATCCAGGTGACAGACGCGACTGATTGGTCGTCAGTGACGTTGTTTGTGAAAGTGGATGTCAATGGGGCTGTACCGTTTATTGGTGTGACGTTAGCTATTATCCGTGGAGCTTGGTTCGTTTGATTGATTGCCCCAACTGTCACGGTGAAGTTTCTTGTGTTTGTGAGACCTTGATTGTCTGTGGCGATTATCTGCGCCGCGTACGTGCCTGGCAGGATGTAAGTGTGCGTGAACTGCGCATTCGCAGCCACATTTTGTGATTGGCCATCGCCGAAAAGCCATATGACAGAAAAGACCTGTTGGTCGTCACTGACGTTGTTTGTGAATGTGGAAGTCAATGGGGCTGTGCCGTTAATCGGCGTGACATTCGCCACGATCTGTGGTGGCAGATTGGTCTGACTATTCACAGTAACTGTGAAGTTTCTTGTGTTTGTGAGACCTTGATTGTCTGTTGCGATGATCTGCACTGCATATGTGCCTGGCAGGATGTAAGTGTGCGTGAACTGCGCATTCGCAGCCACATTTTGTG
>CAYHWL010000073.1:5966-8243 GCA_964359785.1 uncultured Methanosarcinales archaeon
ATTGGCCATCGCCGAAAAGCCATATGACAGAAAAGACCTGTTGGTCGTCAGTGATGTTGTTTGTGAATGTGGAAGTCAATGGGGCTGTGCCGTTAATCGGCGTGACATTTGCGACGATGACGGGGGCCTGATTAGTCTGATTTGATTGGTTCCCGCCTTGATTTCCCACCACAATCGTGAAATTTCTGGAACTTGCTGCACCAAGATTATCGACTGCGATTATCTGCGCATTGAAGGTGCCATTTAGAAGGTAAGTATGAGTGATCTGCGCGTTAGCAGAGACTGATTGTGATTGACCGTCGCCGAAAAACCAAGTGACTGCCGCGACAGATTGGTCGTCTGTGACATTATTTGTGAATGTGCTTGTGAGGGGAGAGTTTCCTAACAGTGGGATAACATTCGCCGTGATATTGGGTGCTTGGTTGGTCTGGTTTGACCCGTTGCCGCCTTGAGTGTTTACTGTTATCGTGAAGTTTCTTGTCGATTGAAGACCCGAGTTGTCAGTGGCGATCAATAAAGCACTGAATGTGCCTACTGTCGTGTAAGTGTGCTGGAATGACGCGCTTGGCGATACACTTGCCTGTGCTCCGTCGCCAAATAGCCAGATGACGCTTGTGACCTGCTGGTCATCTGTGACATCATTGGTGAATGTGCTTGTGAGGGGGACAGTGCCGTTTATAGGAACGACATTGGCGCTGATAATGACGGGCGCCAAAGGTTGGGCACTGCCAGAGACAGTGACATTGAATTTTCTCACCGCTGAAAGACCCAAGTTATCCCAGGCAGCGATAGTAGCTTCGTAAGTGCCAGGTTGGGCGTAGATGTGTTGGAAGGAAGCGCTTGGACCAAAGAATTGCGATTGTCCGTCACCAAAAATCCAGAAGACCTGGCTGACTGAACCGTCATCAGTGACAGTGTGCGTGAATGTGCTTGTCAGAGGAGCGTTGCCTTGCTGTGGTGAGACAGACGCGGTTATCTGTGGGATCTGATTCTGAGGGTTGATCGCCACAAGGAAGTTGATATAGGATGCTTGTGTGGTGCCCCTATTATATAGGAACTCGCTAGTGAGGCCTTGGTTTGTGACACTGCACAGATATTGGTTAGGCGTAGCGTTGAGACGACAGTTGGTGACAAATTGCTGACCTCCGTAATCAACGCTAGTTATATTGCAGGTGTTACTTTGACATGAAGGCAATTGATAATCAAGATACATATCATCAGTGTCTGTGATATAGTTAGGGAAAGCGTGGGTAAGCTCAAAGACGGTGTTGCTTGGAACACTAAATTGGGCTGTTGGGCTCGCAGTCTTTGTGGTGTTTATTGATGATCTGTTATCAAAAGTGATTGTACTTGGAGACAAAGTCTGATTAGAGGTGAAATCCTTTGTTTGGGCTGTGATAGTGAATGAGACTGAGTTGTTGTAGGCAGGCTGGTTTGGACCAGTGACAGTGATAGTGAAGTTCCTTGTATTTGAAAGACCAGCATCGTCCCATGCAACTATGGTCGCTTGGTATGTTCCGCCATATTGGTAGACATGGTTAGTGTTTGATGTAGGCTGGATCCATTGGCTCTGACCATCACCAAAAATGATCTGTGACCTATCAACCTTGACATTGTCAGTGATTGCGACATTGAATGTGACTGCTAGAGGCGCTGCGCCTGAAAGTGGAGTTACAATCGCTGCGATGCTTGGCGGCGGGTTATTTTGCTGGTTTGAAGTAGGAACAAGATAGTTGAAGACCGTGACACGGCTCTCGCTTGGCTTGTAGAAGAATTCAGCGTCAAGACCGTTGTTTGTGACTGTGCATTGGTAGTCTTGGAATTGGGACTCATAGATGCAAGTCGTGTTGAATCTGCCTCCTGGAGGAAGATAGACGCTCATCTGACAAGGCGATTGTGATTGACACTGTGACAATTGGCTGTCAAAGAAGACATCATCCGTGTCTGTTATATATCCTGTCGCGGCGTGCGTCAACTCATACGCATAATCTGCGCCGACATTTGGGATGTCAACACTAGGATTAGCAAGATACGTCTGACCATTGAAAGTTACTGTGCTCATCACAGATGAGTTGGTGTTGTAATCAAAAGCCACAGTGCGCATGGTAAAAGCGTTCACTGCAGTTGAGACTAACAAAACAAAAATCAAGTACACGATCAGGTTAGACGCGTTGTTTTTCATGTGATTACCTAAATGAGCTTCTGTTGTCTCCTGCACCGGTGTGGTTTGGAGGACGAAATCCTGGGGATGTGCCTGTCTGGCCGCCGCCGTTGTTG
>CAYHWL010000074.1:0-2118 GCA_964359785.1 uncultured Methanosarcinales archaeon
AGACCTATGATAGCGCAGCAGCAGGAGTGAATGGATCATCAAACACAGGCAATGGGGGAGTTGCAGCAGGCAATGGGCAGGTGGGTGGTACAGGTGGTTCAGGGATAGTGATAATCAGATATTTGACGACTTCATCGTCTGTCACTTACACCGCTAACTACACTCTTCCCACAAATGGCACTTTCACTTACAAGTGGCATTCTTGGGGGAATGGTGCGCCTAATCTGTATAATCTATCCGTCACAAGAAGCTACTTTGTGAACATACCGCCTCCGGCGGTCACATTTGCAAACCCCACGCTCTTAAACAATTCTGTCTCCATCACGAACTTCTCTAGCATAAACGTGAGCATCGATAGGAACGTGACGAATTGCACGCTGTATTCAACCAGCGCAGGTTCCATCTTTGGTGATGGCACAGATGGTGCATTAGTTGTCAATACTGTGAACACCACAATCAACAATTATACTGATCTGGCCGTCAACGCGCAGACAGGCGCAGCAGTTCTTCAGTTGAACAGTACAAGTGCTTTCACAGCGACAGACGAGATTCTCGTCCTCCAGATTCAGAATGGTTCAGCGAATGGCAGTGGGACATATGAATTCGCGTCTATCACCTCTGTCAATGGGAACAACATCACCCTTAGCAGTGGACTTGCAAATGATTACTATTCAGGTACTTTCAACGCATCAAAAGCGTATGTCACACAGATAATTAGAGTTCCTCAATATACAACTGTCTTTGTTAATAGCACTTCATCCATAAAGGCCCAATCTTGGGATGGTTTCACAGGGGGGATTATAGTTTTCAGGGCGACAGGTTATGTGAACGTCACAGGTGGGATCACTGCATCTGGCACTGGTTTTAGAAGTGGTGACGGCGGTGCGGGTGGAAGTTATCCTTGGCCTACTACCGCGGGTGACCATGGAGAATCACTTATTGGTGCGAATCTTAGCTCTATAGCCAACAGGCTCGCTTCAGTTGTGGGGCATCAAGTTGCCATTCCTGCTACTGTAGGTGCAGGTGGAGGTGGAGGAGCCAGCACGGGCACCGCAAGAAACGGCGGTGGTGGAGCTGGTGGTGGTTATGCCACAGCGGGTACAGCGGGTTCAGCATCCACAAGCGGTGAGAATGGCGGCGCCGCGGGGGGAACTTATGGTGTCGCTAATCTCACATCTATCTTCTTAGGTTCAGGCGGCGGAGGAGGGGGAGAGTCAGTGAACAATGCTGGAGGTTCCGGCGGTGCAGGTGGTGGTATCGTCATGATTTTCGCGCAGACGATAAATCTTACAGGTGCGATAACCTCAAATGGCGCTAATGGGACTAACGCAACCACTTCGGATGATGGCGGGGGTGGAAGTGGTGGTGGAAGTGGTGGAAGTCTCTACTTTGTTTCACAGACTTTAGAGATTGGCGCCAACAGGACTTCCGCTGATGGTGGTATTAAGGGAGCCGCATCCAGCGGCGGTTTTGGCACTGGTGGAGCGGGAGGCAACGGCGGCAGTGGCAGGATCAGACTTGACTACGTCAGCATAGCGGGTAACACGAGCCCATCCCAATTCTCGGGTTTATATGTTTCCACTAAATCAGGTGTCACTACCACGACACAGATGACAGTGAACAACTCTGATGCTGCCACAAGGTCCAATGCGACGGTGATAGATATCATAAATGGACAGACGGTCACCTATAATGCCCAATGTTATGATACGTTTGGGAACACAAACACCACAGAGACCAGAACCTTGTCTTACAATGCTTAATATGTCTTGTTGATCAACGTATCTCCAAATGGCACGGTCAGTCTGCCGAATTCCATCCTGAATATGAGTGTCAATTTCACTTCTTCAAACACTACAGAGTCAGTCTTTGTCAATATCACTCTGCCGGACACCTCACTGGTCAGGCTTCAGATGTCTAATGAGACCACTCTGTATCGCGCTAACTATACCCTTTCGGCGCTTCTGGGCGCATATCTGCTGGCGTTCACCGCTAATGATACCACTGGGCTTACTGTGACTGCGAATTCAAATTTCACAGTGAATTATTTCACACCTAATCTCACTATTTTCGATGATACTGATGTGATTCTTGGTTCGCAGGTGAAGTATAGGAGTG
>CAYHWL010000074.1:2218-7986 GCA_964359785.1 uncultured Methanosarcinales archaeon
CTTTCACTTCAAGCGGGATCTATTATTGGAATGTGTCTTGTGATGGTTCGTTGGCGGGTTTTAATGTCACTGTCAGGAATGATACTGTGAATATTTCGTCTTATGTGTCTGTCACGAATGTCTCTCCGAATGGCACAACTTATGCTTCTTATGATGTGTTGAATATCAGTGTGAATGTGAGTTCGGATGGTTTGGTGGATTCTGTGTTTGCGAATATTACTCTTGCTAATGGTTCTGTTGTGAGGTTGGTGATGTCTAATGTGGGTGCGATGTATTTTGCTAATTTCAGTTTGCCTTCTTTGACGGGTGCGTATTTGCTTGCTGTCACTGCTAATGATTCTGCGAATCTTGCGGTGACTGTGAATACGAGTTTTAGTGTGATTACCAAGCCGTCTAATCTTACTATTTTCGATGATACTGATGTGATTCTTGGTTCGCAGGTGAAGTATAGGAGTGATGTCGTCCATTTCTTTGCTAATTATACTAATAGCACTGGTGTGAATATCACGGGTGCCAATGTCTCCTGCACTTTGGGTTTGAACAGGTCTGGTTTCCCTGTGGCGGGTGTGAATATGTCGTTTAATTCAACGTCTAGATTGTATGAGTTTAACACCACTTTCACTTCAAGCGGGATCTATTATTGGAATGTGTCTTGTGATGGTTCGTTGGCTGGGTTCAATGTCACTGTCAGGAATGATACTGTGAATATCTCATCTGGAGCGATCACTCTGATAAATATCTCGCCAAATCTTTCTGTCTTGGTCCCGTATGATATCATTAATATCAGTGTTAATGTGACCAGCATCTTAAATATAGATACTGTGGCCGCTAATATCACGTATCCTTCGGGGTCAGTGTTGCGGATCACCTTGAGCAATCTGACAGAGATGTTTATGGCGAACTTGACAGGGCCTGCGCCGCAAGGGACCTATCTCTTGCGAATTGTCGCAAATGATACGACCAGTTTCACGGCGAATGTCAATACCTCCTTTAATATGTCTTACAAGTTGGCGAATCTCTCCGTCTTCGATGATACTGATGCGATCCTTGGTTCGCAGGTGAGATATCCGGGTAATAACGTCCACATCTTCGCTAATTATACCAACACGACTGGGATAAATATCAGCGGATCGGTATATTGTGGACTGAAGCTCAACAGGACTGGCTTTCCGGCTTCTGGTGTTAATATGTCGTTTAATGTGACTAACAGGCTCTATGAGTTCAACACCACTTTCACTTTAGGCGGGCTCTATCTTTACAATGTCACTTGTAATGGTGAGCTTCAAGGATTTAACGTTACTTATGGGCAGGACACTGTGAATATTTCGTCAGGCGGAGTTGCGGTGTCCAATTATAGTCCAAATGGCGTTAATTACACTCAATTGACGCGGATCAATATCAGCGCGAATATCACGAGTATCGTAGGGGTTGACCGTGCGTATATCAATGTCACAAAACCAGATGGTCAGACTACAATTTACAATATGTCAAACTCATCAACGCAGGTTGATATCTGGAATGTGACGTATAGCGACACAAGCCAGACGGGCAATTATACTGCTAGATTCTATGCCAATGACAGTGCCGGCTTCAATTTCACAGAGGCGATCGGCTGGAATATCACTGATGGTATCGGTCCAAGCGTGATCTTCCTGCGGGAGTCCCCTGCTGATATCGACACTACAAATCTGTTTAGCTCCGGAAGCCTTAGCATATTATACAATCTTTCTGATGTTTCACGTGTGAATGTCTCGTCGATCAGATTATATTACAAGACCAATACGTCGTCATCTGATATTTTTATGTTTGTCAATGGCACCGCGGTCACTGGCTTCCAGAACATCTCCGGCGCAAATACTACGATAGATGATTTTGGCCTTAATTGGTCCGTTGATGTGGATGATCATCAGGCTTATCCTGGCGTCTATAATCTGCGTCAGTCAGATATGGAATCCGCTTCTTTGGTCATCTTCCCTCTCAATACCTCCTCCACTTATGTCAAGATGCGGCTTTTCAATGTGAGCAATACTAAGAGATACAACCAGTTTATGTTCAACGCGTACAATCGGTCTGGCGCGTCGTATCCATTGCGTCTGTATTATTGTAATGCGTCATATTCCGCGGGTGATCCGTCATCAAGCGGGGATTGTGTGAATTTCTATACGCTTCTTGCTTCACAGCCGGTCAATTCCAGTCCTTATCATGTTGTGCCGTTGGTTATCAATATCACTACTGGTGATGTAGGCGGCGTCCATGTGACACCTGCGAGTTTCTTCCTGCTGCGCGGTCAGGCAGGCGATGCCGGGTGGAATGTGTCTTACGCGGTCAATATGTCACGCAACGGGACATCCCAGTCTAGCGTTGATGATGGCGTGGTATGGTCAAATATATCAGGTACATTGGATGCGCATCTGCATCAGTACAACGGTTCAGAGACTTTCTGGTATTTCGTGTGCGCTAATGATTCTTTAGGCTACGGCAACTGTTCTGTTCAGAGGGAGGATTTGATCAACTTGACAGATCTGGCTCCAGGGACTTCATCTGTTCTAAGCCCAAGTCAGCATGCGTATGGGGAGATCATCAATATCAGTTACACTGCTGCGGCATCGCCTAATGGTTATCCGGTCACGGTCTACAATGTCTCGTTGGCATATCCTAATGGGACATTTGTCAGTGGTATAATTGGCAACGCTTCGCCTAATCTGTCGTTTATATGGAATGCCTCTGCGGTCCAGGATTCGATGTATGCGATCAGTGTGCAGGCTTGTGATAATTTGAGTAGGTGCAGTCTTGGTGTAGGTGATAATTTCACGCTTGATAAGATTCCGCCTAATGTCACGGGTCTCAATTTATCAGTTGGCATCCTCAATCTTCTGGGTTCGACCAATATAACAGCGCGGGTGGCTGATGTGGTGGGTCTAAGTTCAGTATTTGTGCAGATAACCCCTCCAGTAAGTCCTGCATTCAATAGGACAATGACTCTCTTGTCGGGTTCGATATTCAATTTCACGCGCAGACAGAACATCACTGATGAGCCTGGACAGTATGCTGTGCGTATAATAGTCAACGATAGCGCAGGCAACTTCAATACGTCTGTCACTACGGTTTACAATGTGAGCAATTCAACTATCCAGAATTCAAATCTTTACAATACAAGCGTGAATGAGTCCACCATATTCAACAGCACGCTTAATACGTCGACTGTCTTCTCATCTTATATCCAGAATTCTACTATCCGCAACTCGACTATCGATCATAGCAGTGTTGAGAACAGCACGGTGACTTTGAGCAATATCACGGACACGAGGATCAACAGCTCAAATATCTTCACAAGCAATGTCACAGATAGCAATGTCACTGGTTCCAGGATCAACGGTTCGGAGATAGATAATTCCGCGGTCAGTGGTTCGAACATCACTTTTGGCACGGTGAACGCCAGCGTCCTCACTGATATATTTGCTTCTTTGGCTAATATCACCAATTCGACGATCACTAATAGTGTTGTGGAGAACAGCACTATCACCGGTTCGGTGCTTACGAATGTCACGCTTAAGGATACTTTCACGAATAATTGCACTTTTTTCAATGCTACTCTTGCAGGTGGTGAGATCAGGAATGCTACTATTGGGAATAGTTCGACTTTTGATTCCAACATCACCGCGTCTGTGATCAATAATAGCTGGGTGAATGTCAGCGTCGTCAATGGCTCGACTCTTTTCAATTCGGTGGTCCAGAATTGTTCGCTTTTCGAGACGGATCTGATAGATGTCAATTGCACGAATCGGATTCTTCGTTTCGGTTATCAGGCGTTCAACTGTTCGCAGAATGTGACTGTTAATTCGTATCTTGCAGGTGATTTGTCGTGTCCTGCTGCGGATGGGGTGAGGGCGGCGCAGGATAGCATCGCGATCCGTTGTTCTGAATCGGGGTCGACTTATACTATCTCTGGTAATGGTACTGGTATAGGGATTGATCTTGGCGGCCGTAGCAATGTCACGATTTTCAATTGTACAGTCTCAAATTTCAGTCAGGGTCTTTCGATTGATGCGTTTTCTACAGCTCGGCTTCTTAATGTCCAGACGTTGAATTCGACTATTGGGATATCGATCACGAACTCTTCTTCCGTGTATATGGATGGCGTCAATTTCACTCAGTCTTTTATCCCGTTGGTCATCAAGGATACTTTGGAGGTCACGATAAATAACAGCTTCCTGCCTGCTGGTCTGCGTATTGAGAATCAATCATCCATAATCAACTTCACTGGTTCAGTCAATTTCACGAATAATAGGTCGCTTAAGAGCGTTTTCAGATTGGCAGGTGATCTTGCTTCTGTAAACACGTCGGCTGAACCTGGTCTCAATTCATCAGCGTTGATAACTTTAGGCGGTGTGGTCAGGTCCATTCCAAGGATCGAGCGTAGAGCCGAAGGCGGTTTCTTCCAGGATTGTCCATCGAGCATCTGTCAGAATCTCTCCTATGTAAGTCCAGTATATATCTTCAATGTCACCGGTTTCACGGATTATGGGGTTGGTGATTCACCTTTCCTTGTCAATGTTTCGCCTGCGGGTGTGTCTATAGTGAACGGTAGCGCCGTGCGCATCGCGGTGAATGTGACGGATGATGTGAGCGCGGAGGTTGTTCTAGCGAACATTACCCTCCCGGATTCCACCAGAGTGGTCTCCGCGCTCACTAATTCCTCTTCTTCGATATGGAATCTGACTTTTGCCAATACGACCCAGATTGGGTTTTATAATTTCACCATCTTGGCAAATGACAGTGTCAATCATATCACTTTAGGTTATGGCAACTTCACTGCCGTGGAGAATGTGGCTCCGTTGATTAGCAATGCTTCGCCTAATAATACTAATATAGTGCTTGGCTTGGTTGTGAGTTTTAATGTGAATATCACCGAGGATCTGTCGGTAGATGCGGCTTATGTGAATATAACTTTGCCAAATGGCGCGCTTGAGCAGAGGGGGTTGACCGTCCTCTCTGGCGTCTTCTATAACACGACTTTCACCAATACAAGCGCGATAGGCAGGTACAATTATACTGTCTGGGCCAATGACACCCGTGGTCTTGCGACGGCATATACTGGATCATTCTTCACGGTGGTGGATGTCACAAAGCCAATCATTGTGAACTTCTCATTCTCTCCCCTTACATTGACGCTTGGTCAGTCTGTGACCATAACTGCGAATGTCACGGATGATGTGCAGGTTGATAGGGTATTTGCGAATATCACGATCCCTGGCGGCGCAGTCACCCAGGTTTTCCTGACTTTGTCTGGCGGCATCTATACCGGCAGCTATTTGCCGGCAGTTTCCGGCGCTTTTGCCATGTTCATCTTCGCGAATGACACCTCTGGCAATTACAACGTCTCTTCGTCGAACTCTCCTTCTGTGGCGCCGGCTCCAAGCACGCCAAGCTCGCCTGTCGGTTCTGCTAGTGGTTCTGGAGCGTCAGGCGCTCCAAGTCCTTCCGTGCCAGGGGCTGATGCTGGTCCGTCTGGTCCAAGTGTAGGCGCGGCCGCGATTGGCGTAGCTCCCTCTGCGCAATCCGCTCCTGCGGCAGAGCCGCCGGCGGCGGCGACTATAGTCACTGTCGCACAGAATGTGGCGCAGGTTGTCTCGCAGAGTTTGGCATCCCAGGCGGCGGCTTCTGTTGGGGCGGTTAGCGTCAGCGCGATTTCTGTCTCACAGGCGGCGGTAAATGCTGTCTGCGGATTTTCCCTGCAGGAGATTTCGCACGTGGATCTGACTCCCGCA
>CAYHWL010000075.1:0-1978 GCA_964359785.1 uncultured Methanosarcinales archaeon
TCCGTTTTGAGGGATTATCATAAATGCTGGATTCTTAGCTTTTGCCTTGCGAGATATCTCCTTGACGAAATCGACCATCTGCTTGCGACGAAGATCAAGCGGCCCTTCACCCATCTCATTTGCCCAGTAGGCATAGGCATCGATGATATCCATCATGATGCCGTCGTAGCCTGCTAGGACTATCTTATCGACCCTCTTGAAAATTATGTCCTGCCATTGTGGATCCCAATAGCGGACCTTGTAATTCCCCGCCCAATAAGGATTAAGATCACCCAGCCATGAGGGATATCGCCCCGGGATCCATGATGAATTCCAGTAGTCACGGTAATCCTCGGATTCGCCGATACTGATGTATGAGATCACCTTTGAACCTGTCGCGTGGATTCTTGCAAAGTCATCAGAAGTGAAGCCTGTGTTATTTATGCCCACGCTGTCAATGTCCACAATATACATATCCCTGGGATTCTGGATAAGTTCTTGCGCTGTCGTGAAATTGCCTTCCGAAGCGTGAAGCTTCAAGACATAGGTCTTTGGACTGACAACAACCTCGCATAATGGCGTGCAAAGACAATTGAAGCCGCCTAAACTCGATATCCTGCCAAATCTGTCACAAATAAATTGGTCGTTTGCGGCCTTTCCCTTGCAGGCATTCTCCTTTTTGCAGATCACAAGCGGTGTCATGTTGGCGCAGAGTTTTAGTCTGTACGCGTCACAAAAACCAACAAAGGCATTGCGGGTATCATTTAAGGATAGAACGCAGGTCTCTGGATATATGCAAGATCCGGTCGTGCGGATTGCCACTTTTGCGTCCCTTGCAGTGAACTTGAATTTGTAATTGCTCTGCTCACCATAACCTGGAAGATGAAATCTTGCCGCTGTGGCATTCGTGGCGAAACCAATAGTAGTCTCGATTGGCAGGCGCAGAGGCGGGACATAACCTCTTGCCGAAACGTCCAGAAGATTGAACCCTGCCCTGCAGCAGATCTTATATCGGTAGAATTGAGGCGACGCGATCAGAGACTGATTTATCGCAGAAAGACTCATCAAGGGGTAGTCTCCATCTAGACATGAACTCTCTCGAAAGTCACAGACCATTGGAGTAGGCTGGAAGATCGGAGGCGAGATAGATGTTGCGCGGCGATCCAACTTGATGAAAGGAGCGCCGGTGCAGCATGATGTGAATGCGGAAATCAGCAGAAATGATATGATCCCCACAGCGAGGATAGTAATAACAGAGAGGGCCATGATATCGCCATGTCTATGCGGATCCATCAATTACGCACCCCTTCTTCAAGTGGAATCATATTTCACTCATTAATATAGTTATCTTCCGCCTATGGCACAGTATAAGTCACAGTGAGCTTGGGATCCTGCGACGTCCCAGGGCTATCAGCCGTGCTCACTATAACAGAGTCCAGACCAGTATCCATCACACCCAATTTTGTGATGCCTGTACGTGAGATATAGCCGATGCCATTGCTGTTGAGGCTTATCATAGTGTACCCCCCATTTGCCAATGATGAATATGGAAGGGAGCCAAATGATACACCTCCAAAGGAATCATAGTCAGAGGGCCCAGCCCATGTCGGAAGGGCCGTGTTCGAGCTGGGATTGCTTGACCGGATATCCAAAGAGCCGCCAGTCGATGCGGGGGATGATGTGAAAATCGAGAGTCGCGCCGAAGTGATTATTGAATTATCCGGCAGAGGTGATGTGTCAAATAGAGCTATTAGCCGGCTATCAGAGGTCGACCATTGACCGAAACAAGTGTAATCATTCGATTCGCAATGCGCAAGCTCCATCACAGCAGATGCATCGTCACTAGGATAATAGCCGGAAACATCAGCCCATACTAATGCTACAGCGCCATCAACAGTGGCGCTCTCCGGGTCAGGATCAGGATAGACAGACAAGGACAATTCATTCGCTAGACAGATGCCATTTGAGCAGACCTTCCCCCCGGCACAGACATTCCCGC
>CAYHWL010000075.1:2078-7846 GCA_964359785.1 uncultured Methanosarcinales archaeon
AAGCCCCGCAATTGGCATTGTCCGTAGTGAGAATCTTGCACGCGCCTGAACACAAGGTCTGACCGGCCGCGCAAGCCGGTTGACATGAACCTGACTGACACGTCTGACCTGATGGACAGACATTCCCGCAAGCCCCGCAATTGGCATTGTCCGTAGTGAGAATCTTGCACGCGCCTGAACACAAAGTCTGACCTGCAGAGCAGAATGATTGACAAGAGCCTGACAGGCAAGTCTGACCTGAAGGGCATATCGCGCCGCAGGCACCACAATTGGCCGCGTCGTACTGAAGATTCTTGCAGACACCAGAACATGACGTCTGCCCTGATGGACAAGTAGATATGCAGTATCCGCCCTGGCAGGATTCGCCGGCAGGACACGCAACGCCGCAAGAACCGCAATTTGCCGAATCAGACTGAAGCGATGCACACGTCGAGCCGCATAGAGACTGCCCTTGACTGCACGAGACGCCAGTCCCTGCGCAACACACGCTATAACCAAAGTAGCCGCATGGACCGAAATGAGTATCGCTTAAAGCGAAGATGGAACCAAGACAGGTCTCCCCCTCGCCACACGCACCCTGCCTGGTCTGACATGACACCGCCATATTTGTGGCATTGATGCATAAAGGATTATCATAAACAGTCTGTGTGGATGATTGGACATGGGTATCAGTAGGATACTTGCCTTTGAGGATCACTGCACCGCATCTATCGGTGACTTGCCCTACAGATGCCTGACAACAAACCCTGCTCGCGCCGCCAGTTATGCTAACATGACCATCAGGACTGCCATCATAGGTGAAGAGCTGCGTATAATCCGCAGGACAGACAGGCGCCGCATGTATACATGAAAGCGATCGGCAGGCGCCATCCATGCACTTGGTGCCAGCCGCACAGACTCCACATGCGCCAGAGGCGGGAATCGTCACACAAACACCATTTGAACAGTTGGTCCCTGCAGGGCAAGCGCCGCATGTATCCGGCGGCAAAGAATCGCTTAGATTGTCCCATACAAAATCAGGGGGCATGTCGAAACCCCCTGTTGTGTTTGTCAGGATGCAGCAGGCCTTGTACTTGAAAACCTCACATGACGCGATGCGGCCATCCTTTAACGACGACATGGAGCCGATGCAAGTCTCCCCGTCAGCGCAATTGTCCGGCCGGTTGGTGCACCACACCTCCTTGTTATCCGCCTTCATGCAGTAGGAAGTATCAAAAGTGTGATTGACCGGAATCTGGACATGACCTTGTGCATCAGCAAACAGATAATTCGTGCCGCACTCTGTCGAGAGGGTGCTGTTTGGGGAGCTGCAGCACATCGCATAACCAAATCCTGTCTTTGATATGCTGCCGCCAAGAGGGCTCTCGAGACGGTACATGGAGGTCGCGTTCACTGGGCAGTCTCCTTGGATCACATTACAGTACAAGCTTAAACATTGGCCATAGGAACATCTCGTGCCAGGGCCGCAGTTATGCCCGCAAGTCCCGCAATTCGAATCATCATTGATGACATCCTTATCACAGCCTCTGGTCTTGGACGTGAGATCCCTCCAAAGCAGTTTTATGTTGCCGGCATTCTGCGCGACGAAACCTGAATAGACAAGGCTCGCTTTTGATGTGTTGCAATACCTGCCATCAACATCAAGATGGAGATTCAACAGATCGCAGGCGGTGATATTGCCTCCTGGAGAGACATCGACATTGATATATCTGGCACTGACATAGTCCAATGGATTGCTAGACGGCGTACCATTATATTTCCCCTGCTCCAGGAACCCGAAGATGTCAAGAGCGCCTACACGCTTGATGAATTGACGATCGAGCAGATTGGTATTGGTGAGTGCAAGTTGATACGGCGCAGATCGTTGATCACTGCTGATGACACTATAAGCGTCATTTATCCTCGCCTTAGCATAATTGTCCTGGAGCTTGAGAACCGTCTTTGGCGTCCTTGGGAAAGGGATGCCCTGCGGGATGTACCAGACGCTGTTTATCTCACGATTATAGTAGACACCCTTGCCGCATGAGACAAATGTATCGAGATTGCTGCCTGATATATCGCAAGCAGTACGATTCATATTAAGCGCATAGAGGAAAGACTCTTTGGTATCATTGATATCGATGTTCAAGCTGACAGCAAAAGACACTCCCCTTGTCGATTTAAGGACACAGAAATTATTTAGGCATGGAGAATTACCCGGACCCTTGCAAGACCCGCCATTTAGGTACCTATCAAGACTGAAGTTCTCCGGAAGAGGATAAGTCTGATCGTTTAGGTCTCTCAAATTGAGGGTGAGCCCATACTCATCACAGAAAATCCCATAATTGCCGCTTGAGAAAGATTCAGCATAATCACGCAGATAGGAAGCCAACACATTTGTCCTGCTCGTCCACCTGCCATTATTGCAATATCTTGAATCCAACCATTGCGTGTCAGCGATGCATTGCGGCCAAAGCCTGGGATCCGTCTCATAACCCCAAACAGGCTGGTCGTTGTTGGACTGGTTGCCATTAGGGTTGACCAGACACTCATCGGCTCTTGGACAGAAACCAGAGTACTCCATATTGCTTGTCGTCTGGGCGATCGGCATGCGCCAGTTCCCGTCCACACAACGCCATGCGTTCTCTCCTTGCGTCCCGGTGTCAAACTGCATGTTGGGGATACAAGAAAGACCAGACCAACAATCGCCTTGCGTGCAACAACCCCAAGAAGCGCCTTGCTGCGACTGTAAGCCCGAAGGGACTGCTGTGATGTTCCTTTGCCTGCCAGAAGGATTGAGCTTCCAGAAACCATCCTTGTCACAGTAACGCGAGACAGACAGATTATAACTGATGTTAAAAAGAGTAGTGCAAACAGGTCGATTTGCGATAAGAGGCAGATAATCAGACTGCTTTGACCCTGTGATGTAGTACGGATATACGACGTTGTCAAGATAGAAAGACCCAGTGTAACCTGTGGAGGGCTTGTGGCCAGTAAGGAATCCGAAACCGGATGCTTGCGATTGTGACAATCCCAAGGGAGTTGCCGTGAGTTTTTGACCGTCTATGAACACATCAAGGCCGCCGCCAGCCCATGAGAGTCTTATGTGATACCATTGGTTCACGGCGTATGATTTTGGGACGTCGAAGTCCAGATAGGACGCGACTGACTGATTTGGATTGGACAAGTCCACTTTCACATACTTGAACTTTCCGTCAGAGTCGAGGATAATGGATTGCAGTGGACCATCCTTGCCATCCAAGTAGATCCCCAACTGACCTGTCGTCTGTGATGAGAGGATATCGAAGTCAACCGAGCCTGCAGATGACTCGCGGATGAACTTGTGCGCGTCCAAGAATTGCCCAATGGCGGGATTCGTGTCTTGGAGTTTCAATGCCGAAGAGTGATTGTTGACGCCAGACTCAATAAGCATCGATGTGTCTTGCGGGTTGGCCAAGAGGTTGTATGGGATGAGATAGATGCCGTCGCCTTTTGGCTCGAAAGTGTCGTTTGCGATACCCGGCTCACAATCAGATGAGGCGTTGAGAGAACCGGATAAACTTGTCGTGACTTTGGTCGAATACCCCGGGAAATTGAGATTATCAAAATACCATCTGCCGCTAGAGGCTGTTGGAGCGCCGCTTAGGAAAGTCAGTGAGATGATACTGCCAGCAGCCGCTGGAAACGACCAGGTCATATGACCATTATTAAGCTTCTGCCCATCGATATAGACATCCCAGCCTTGCGTGTCCCACACTATCTTCGCATGATACCATATGTTGGCCTGGATGATCTTGTCGTTGTCGAATCGGGTGTTTCCTACTCCATCCTTGAAGTAAGTCATGTGGTTATCTGTGTCTATATATAGATAGGCCACTGCGCTTCCAGCCGCACTGTCTGAAGAGAGATGCCAAGTGAAGAGCTGGCCTTGTTGCGCTTCCTTGAAATCAAACTCGATGTAACCTGTCGGAGAGGGGCGGAAGTACTTGTTCATGTAGATGAAACCTTCAGTCCAGCTGGCTGTCGGGTTCTGGTCGTCTAATTCCACTGATCTGCCTGGATTTCCAATATTTGGGACGATTTTGGCTGTGGTCTGCGCCATATGCCAATTGTAAGACCAATTGAAATCTTCTGCGTTATCGGCGTAAGCTTCGTAGTCATCAGTCACCTGCGCAGGGATCATCTCGATAGATGTTGAGGTGAGATTGGCAGCCGATACACTCAATCGACACTCCTTCCAGCCGCCAAAAGATTGATTGATCGAGCTTAGAGCGAGAGCCTTTGAGTCAGATGAGTTGAGCGCACAGCCCACGAACTGGCCAAGATGGACAGTGACCCTGCCTTGTGAATTTGGCATCATCTGGGAGTTCGCAAGCCAAGTTGAATTGTAGCAAGCTCCGCTTTTATCAGCGTCGTAACCAGGCACTTGAGGATCGTTATAGGATTCGCCAAACTGATCCTGCGGTTCGGAACAGCATTTTGTGCCAGTCCAATCATAGCCACCTGCCCTGCAGGATTGGTAGCCTTTTTGGTCGAGGTCCGTCGTCCACGCGCCATCTTGCGCGCAGAATAGGGCATTGCCCGGGAAACCTGTTGCGTTTATCCTTGTGCCAAGACCCGCGTTGGGGTTCGACGCATCATACGGCGCTTCGTCTGCTCTGCACTCGACGATCTGCGGCGCTCCTGACAAGTTTAGACAAGCGAAAGAATGATTCTTGGCGAATCCCGTCTTATTGATCGGGACAACCCAAGGACTGTTTGACTGACATGAGACATATGATGATCCATCGTAGACTGAAAGGCCGTATCCACAAACATCATCAGTATAGATCTTGCCTGCCACTGGATCTGCGACTGGGGCGCAATTACTGCAAGAGGTCACGCCGTCCACTGTCGAGCAAGTCTTCTTGGTGTTTGGCTTGCAACAGATCGCATACGCTGTGCTTGTGAAAGGGGGTTGGAAACCTGCATTGCGATAACCCCCACAATTCCAACTGCTGCCTGAAGGCTGGCTGATCTGGACGTCACAATGGGTGCTCTCGCAGCCGCCGGAGATGAGCTCTTCACCAGCAAGGCATGACGATGAGCTTGTGCAGGATGAAGGATGATCTGCAATTGTACTCGTTCTCACTTCGCATGATTCGTACTTGCCTTGCGGAGGGGATTTACAACAGGTGCCAGCCGCCGTCACAGTGAATGGACCGCCAGTGCCACGATCCCAACCAGAACACTGCCATGCTGTCGGTGAGCCGCCGCTCTTCTGATAATATGGGCCATCTAAAGAGACATCGCAATTCACATTGTTACAAGTGCCTGCGATGAGCGTCTCACCTGCTGGACACTGGACACCTGAAGCGCAGCTGCTCGGGTCTGTGGTCGTCAATGCGATATCATGGCAGCCGACGAAATTGTCGGTGATAGCCGCGCCTGTCGGACCACTTGTGTTCGAGAAGAGGAATGAGAAGACTATGATCAGAGCAAAAATGGATAGAGACGCGTGCATAGAACGTGGAGACCCACGATAGTTTGCTATATGATGTCTGGTATGCCTGCCTGCAAGCGCCAGCTTATCTTTTACTCGCATCTAAACTCCCCCTGATTCCCGTACGGAATCGGCACTTTGTAGTATATAAATGTGACTGTCAGGATGGCTTTGTGTATTAAGTAGGTTCTGTGTAAAAAATGGGGGGTTCTGTGTATAAAGTAGGTTCTTCCAGAATTTTTACGGCACTGGACACACTAGACATCCTTGCCTACCATATTTGAATCCGAGGCTTTTTTTCAAAGAG
>CAYHWL010000076.1:0-7819 GCA_964359785.1 uncultured Methanosarcinales archaeon
CTATTAGGATAGTAAAACGTATACTAAATACGTCTCCTCGGAGCAAGGCTGTCTTATGTCTCAAATCTTCATAATGTTTAAGTATACAGGAATTCCCGTCGATACAAGGCAGTATTGGTCTGCTCGTTGGCGAATGTCACCTCATCTTTATATAGGGTGTGTGACTACTGCCTAGTTAACACAACCAACGAGGGGGTTGACAACTATGAAAAAAGTATTGCTAGCAATCTTAGTGTCTGTCCTTACGCTTTTGGTAGTTGGACAAGCATTTGCTTTGAGTGCCACCACATTGAGTGTGGGCGGCAACAGGCAAGTCGCATCTAATTCCCAGGCGCGTTTGAGTTCAGACCAAAACGTTTTCGTTACTGGAAGCTTCACGCTTACAAACGATGGGAACGAGACGCTCACAAATCTGCGTCTTGCATCCGTCGCCGCAAAGCTTGGGCTTAGCACCACTGACTTGTCGATCAATTCGACATTCACCGCGACTACTCTTGCTCCTAATGCGAGCACATCAGTGACCATCACTGCGCGTGTTCCAGAGAAGCTTGACGCTGTTGACAGCTCGACTTATGCCGAGAAGATACAGAATGTCGCTGACCTAGTTATCCAGGGTACCACTCCAGGTTCGCAGACTGCCCAAATGTCAGTCCCGCTAAACATGGAGAGGAGAAACTATCTTGAGATCACAAGCGTGAATATCTGCGTCGCTGACCGATGTAAATCAGTTTCTGATAGGGGAACTGTCGATAACATCAAGCCAGGCGACACTATCGACTTGACAGTCAAAGTCAAGAACCGATACTCAACTGTTGAAAGAGAGGATCTAGACATCCGCGACACAGTTGTTGAGTATAGCATCGATGACTCCGACTTCTCGCAAAACGACAATGTCGATGTCAATGATCTATCCGCTGATGACACCACAGAAGAGTCATTCTCCTTCACTGTCGATGACACAGTCCGTGACGGCACCTTCAAGATGCTTGTCAAGGTCTACGGCCGCGACGAGAACGGAGCTCTTATGGGTGAGCAAAACGAGATCTCATTGCGTGTTGAGCGCAAGAGCCACGATCTGACCATCAGACGTGTCCAAGCGTCACCTACCACTCTTGACTGCGGAACAGGCCGTCAATTGAAGGTCACGACAACTTACTCAAATGTGGGTAAGCGCGATGAGACCAAGGTCGCATTGGAAGCTATCAATAGCGAGCTTAAATTCGATGAGAAGCTCACAGGACTAAGCCTTGCTCAGGATGATTCACGTTCAGACACGATCAATGTGAAGATCCCTGACACAGCTAAGCCTGGAGTCTACAAGGTCGTAGCGCGCACGTACTTCGATGACACTTTGCAGTCAGACGAAAACACAGTCGATGTGATTGTGCCTAACTGCGAAGCTGCGTCAAGCACGACAACTGACACGTCATCACAGACGACTACCACACAAAGCGATGCTGAGAAGGCTGCTTTGGCGTCAAGGATAGCTGAACTCGAGGCAAGGCTTGCCGCGCAGAACAGCAATCCGGCCACAAGCACCCAACCAAGCACAAGATCACGCACTACCACTTCGGTTGCGGACACTTCAGTGTTCACATCAAGCGGTATGTATGTCGCATTGCTTGCGCTTGTTGTGCTTATCGTGGTTGTTCTGATCATCGTGATGATCGTGAAGTTTTCAAGACCACGTGCAGAGTAGATCGCTTCTTTCTTTTTTCTTTTTATTTTGTCTTCTGGTTCTTTAGGGATTATTCCGCTCTTCTGCGAAAATACCAAAATAATCCCCAATCCAACCGTACTCTTTCCAACCCCTCCAGATTCATTCCGGTTTTCTCGCAGTAAAATCCATTAAAGCCGTAGTATAACCTTAATTCATGAAATGGCTCTTTACCCTTGGACTCATAGTGTTTGTCGTCACAATCCGTTTTGCCAGCGCCCAGGTGCTACTTGATCAGGTTCTCTATGACCCGATAAATACAGAGTCTGGAGGGGAATGCGTCATACTTCACAATTATGGCGAGTCTGCTGTCAGTCTGCAGGGTTACACTATAATGACCGCTTCATCAGATAATGACGCGGTCCTATCAGACTTTGTCCTTTTGCCTGGTTCCTCTTTTGTTCTTGCGGACACGGGTTGGAACCAATCAAAGGATAATTCCTCTTGGCCAAGCGCAGATTTCGAGGGCACCCTGACCATCGGAAATACGAATTCTGGTCTCGCATTGGTTTATAATGGCACGATCTTGGATGCGTTGGGATGGGGCGTTCCAGTGGATGCAAGGCTCTATCAAGGCGCTCCTTCATCCCAGGTCAACAGATCCGGCCAAGCACTCATCCGTATAGCCAGGACGGGTAATAACAGTCATGATTTCATGATCGGTTCTTTGTTCCAGGGTCAAGGATCTACGGCATCAGGCGATGTCATCCCGCTCGAGGTGGTAGTAGTTGAGCCCGAATTTTTCGTCTCGAAGATCTTTATCGATAATAAGTCGCAGGATAATGTCTCGATTATCCCTTGGCCAGGCGCCACAAAAACCTTGCAGGTGGCGGTCAATGCGTCTGGCAGGAATCTTTCAGTCACGGCAGATTTCGCAGGAGAAAGATATGTCTTTTTGCGCAATAATTCGCTCTACACCACCATCTTGAGGATCCCATATTCGCGGAGTCCGGGTATTTACGACCTATCATTTAGTGTCATCGATGGTGCACATTTTGAGGAGTTGACGCGTACGATTATCATTCAACCATTGCTTGCTTTGGAATTGATCAACGCGTCGGTGAGCGTCACTGGACTATACCCCGGTTCATCCCTTTCGCCAGGTAAGAAACCCTCGATAAAGAATGTGGGTAATGTACCGATGGATATGGATATCTCCAGTACAACCCTCTCTTCTGGCCAGAATCGCATTGACAATGGAGTATTCCTGGTGGCGCAAGATGAGCTAGACTTATCATCTCCTCATACGATTCTAACCAATCTTGGGCCGACTCAATACTATTTCCTTGATCTTCTCTTTGAGATTCCAATCACAGCGCAGGCTGGCACTTACAAAGGTCAGTTGGCAGTGAAGGCCAGGAGCGTCTCATGAGGCTCTTTTTGATATTGTTGTTGATGCCTATGGCCTTCGCCCAGAAGGTGGGAGTTTCACCTGATCTCATCGAATTTGTTGACGGACAGGCAGTGGTCACATTGGTGAATCCAAGTCCTGATTTGCTCAACTATCGTTTGGAAGATATTGAGGATTCCATCTCCGCAAATTCGCAAAAGGAGATAATCATCTATGATCACAGCCAGGAAGAGATCAACATCTCTGTGTTTTCAGATAGTTCGAATCTAGAATTTCTCCTCCCAGTGATCCATCCACGGAAGTTATGGGTTGTTTATTTGGCGGTTGTCGTGATCCTTATGCATGGTGTCTGTTTCGGAATTTGGTTGCGCAGGACTTCTTTATCCAGCAGCAACAGCATTGCTCGATGAGCTCATGCTTTTGTCCAAAACAAGGGTCGTCGACAAGTTTGTAGAGTTTTGCGCATGCCATTGGGAAAGTTAGTTAGTCGTCGGTTCTATATAAAGCTTATTAAGAAGGCGGATAGGATTCGGGTGATATCCGTTTCGAGGTATTCTTCAGTCGACAGATCTTAGTTGATATAACTTGAGATGGCGATTATTATTGTCTCAAGGACAGTTAAACCAAATGCGATATTCTTTTTTCCCCTTGAGATAAGTATAGCTATCAGTATCAGGTTGAACATCGCTATCCAGATAACTATTGTTTTTGGTATCGTCAATGCCATTTTCATTTCACCTTGTTGATTACCCATTGTGCAAACTCGATGAAAAATACAAACAGGGCGATACCCCATCTTGCGAATATGCTGATTTGGGGGTAACCCAATGCTTCAGACACTGACCACATGATCACCAGTGCCGACCCAAATATCAGTATTGCGATCGCAAAAATCAAATTCGAGTCGCTTTGGGCTTTCTTGTTTAACATGATTGTCTTATGGCTCTTCACTTATTAAACCTTTACGAAAAACATACCTGAACCTGTGTCGGGTCAGAAAGTCGTCAGTTTTTTCCCATTTTCTGATATTTCCCCCCTATTTAGTGTTGATCTTTTCGCTCGGATCACTTGTTTATACTCAAAGCTACAATCCAAGAATATGAAAAATAAAAAAATAAAGAAAAAGTTGTTTAGTCTACTTACGGTGTAGCGGTGCTGACCTGTATGTCGGTCAAGCTGGTGCCTGTCACGACGACTTCCTCGCCTTCGAGGTTGTAGTCTCCGTGTTGGGCTAGCACGCGTGTTGCGCGGCGTGTGTCATCAGCGCTGTAACCAGCGACGAGGACTGCTACATTGCCATTGTTGTCAAAGACCTTGATTAGGCCTTTTCCTGGCTCGAAGCCCGCTGCGCAGTCGTCTGGGTTGCCCATGAGTGCTGCAGCTGCTGCGTTAGCACATGGACCACCGACAACGATCGCGTTCACTGCTGTGATGTCCTCAACTTCAGATGCTAGCTTGGCTGCACCGACGTTGATTCTGTTCACTCGCTGTGATGAACCGCCTGCTGCTGATGCCTTGATTCCGTATTCGCCGCTTACGACGAAGACGTGGACACCACGCTGGACTAGTGGGTACTCGAAGGTCAAGTCTTCTGCCCTGTCAGTTCCTGATGGGTCGAAGAGTTCGACTAGTGTACCATAGTTGGTCATTGCACGCTTTATGTCGTCGTTCTCCTTGAGCTCGTTCAAGGTTATCGCAAAGCGTGATTGGCTCTGGTCGACTGAGAGTCCGGTCTCGTAGTTTGATCGGTTCTCGAATCTTACATAGACAATCTCGTCTCCTCCCCTGTCTCGTGGTCCGTTCTCGTCGAACTCACTGTTCAAGGTCTTGACTCCAACCTGGAATGCGTTGATCGCAGGTGAGCTGTTCAAGGGGTACGTTTGCACTGTCAGGGTGTCTGGTGTTCCAGTGAAGTTCATCCTGAAGTTTGCCGCACATCGTCCAAGGTCTCCGTGGTTGCCCGTCATGTTTGTTGACGCGCTTGGGAAAGACCTTGTGGTGTTGTCTCCTGGTGCGTTGTTTCCGTCGCAGACACCAAGGTCGAGGATTGCTCCGCCCTGTACCACGATGGCTGTACGACATGGTCCGACTCTCTCGGTTGTCGTGACAGTTGCGTTCTGTTTTGCACCAGTCTGGTTGATTGACAAACCAACGATGTTGTCAAGCTTTCCGGTTGCTTCACAGTTGTTGTTCGATCCAGACAAAGCGACTTCTCCGTCTCCAAAGACTCCATCAGCGTTCAAGTCGACTGACAAGTTGTAGCTTGTGCCGTCTCCAACTTCCGCTACGAAGGTGTTTCCGCCGAAGATAAGCTCTGCGCGTAGTTGTCCTGACTCATTCTTTGCGGTGAACTCGCGGGTTTCTCCTGCAAGGTCGACAAAGGTGAGCAAGTTGTCGCTTTCATCCATGGCCTGATATTCGACTACGTGGGTGATTCCCGTTTCGTCTTGGTTGTCAGTTATGATGAACTGGTCGTTTTGTGCGATGCATCGGTCTGAAGTGTTTGTACACTCTATCCAGAGCAGCTTGTTGTTGTCGTCACCCATCCTGAAACCGGTGGTCTCGGAGTTCTCAAGGAACTTCAAGTTGTAGTTGAGTCCTTCAGAGTTGGTGAAGCGGATGTTGTACTTGTCATCGCCTTGTGAAGCGAATTTCAAGATGCTTGTTCCGGTGTCGACTAGTCCGCCGTACACTATATCCCAGTTTGGTGAGATTAGTCCTTCAGGTTCACGTAGGTACTCTCGTAGTCCGTGTCCTGGTGGGATGTATAGGTCACCAAGCAAGGTGTCAGCCTCAAGTCTGTACTTGATTGTCAAAAGCTCGAACTTGCTGTTTGAGCTTAGGAGCTGTCCTCTCATCTGGACCTGGCCGTCTTCAACGTTTTCATCGTTGACTTCGACTGATCTAGTGTATGCCTGCCCAGTGTCGTTGAACCTGTCTTCGAATTTGACCTGGGTCGCTCCTAGATAGAATTCGACTAGGTCTCCTCCAGTGACTTCCTCTGCCTCGTTTGGCAAGATTTCACGGATTCCGATTCTGGTTCCGTCTTTTAGGATGTCGCTGTCGCCGTCTCTCATCTCATCGGTTATCTCGCCGTTGATTTTGAATTTGACGACGTTTAGGTTGTCTGACACGATGAGGACGTTGACTTCGTACTCTTTACCGTTGATGGTATAGGTCTTGGTCTCTCCTTCCTCAAGGATGTCGCTGATTGCTCCACCGAGCAACTTGATGACTAGGTTTCCTGTTCCGGTTGTGATTTCACTGTCTGAAACCGCAAATGGGGTGCCTAGTATGTTGAAGATTTCGTCTTCAAGGTCATCAAGGTGTGTGGTCGACGTGATTGTCGATTCAGCTCCTTCTTCGAACTCGACTTCCCATTCGAACATCTCTTGTCCACGTGTATGTGGTGAGAAGAGGAAGTCTCCTACATTGTCATCTTCATCCTGGCCGTAAACGACTTGCAACGTTGAGTTGAAAGGGTTTGCGGTTCCAGTGTCTGTGAAGCGTAGGTACTGATTGTAGTCAGTTGTTCCTTCATCGGTTGTGATGACTCCGCCTCTTAGAGCGTTCATGTCCAGTTCTGTCAAGACTTGTCTGACATCGCCGACTGTTTCGGCTAGTTCTAGCAAGTCGTTTGGCTGGGTCATTTCGGCTACATCACCAGTTGTGGTGACGCGTCCGATTCCGCCTCTGTACAGGCCTGTTCCGCTTGCGCCTGCGTCTTCACTGACTGATGCAGCCTGAAGCGCGAATGCGATGTCGACTGATCCGACGACATCTGACGAAGCAGCGTTGTCTCCGACGACTATTACGCCGTCGAATTGTCCATCCTTGATGAACATTGGTGATGGGTAGTCTGCAAGTCCTGCAGCCGCCGCACCAAATAATGTTGCGCCGACCATGGTCATTCCAGTGCCCAGTGCAACCATTTTCTTTATGGTCTTTCTTACTTCCATTTGATGACACACCTCCATGTGTTGTCATTGTGTTTTGTCGTCGTGGCACGTTGTGCCCGATGACAGAGAGCCGTATTTGGAGTACACAGCCCAATACAACTCTTGGCACCGAATTCATTTTTAAATCTTTCGATACCCTAACCCCTAGAAATAGCATATACATTGTTTATACGGGCTAGAAACGCATTTGCCTTCAATATAGCATTATTGTTATTCCCAAGTGACAACTCCTCCCAAAGCCCGTTTCTAGCGAGCCACCTGGCCGCCCTATATATATGTCCCATAGGGAGGACGAATGCGCTATATATAACCTACGATGGACAAATTCTGTGCTTATCAATAAGTCTTATCTTGAGGCCATTTATCCTGGAGACGTGGTTAACCTTTCTAATCTCTTGTTTCTCTGCTTCTGGAGCGCTTTCTGCTTGATCCTGCCGTCAATAATGACTGCTTCAAGTTCATCGCTATCTTTTTTTGATAAGACTCCAAAGAATTCCTTGAGCGATCCTAGTATTGTGGAGTTCGTAGCACTGCTGGAACTGTGTGCGAGTTTTGTCATCGACTTAACTGCCATATTCCTACGTTAGGGCAGATAGTACATTAGTCTTTTGATTGTTCCTGTTATTGGGGAACCCGGGTATAATCATTACCTGCCTGGTATCGCCGAAGGTCACTTTTATATATCCGCGCAGTTTTGCAATCTTAACGCAGATGTGCCGGAGTGGCCAAACGGAGTAGGTTTAGGCCCTACTAGCTTAGTGCTTACGCAGGTTCGAATCCTGTCATCTGCAG
>CAYHWL010000077.1:0-7307 GCA_964359785.1 uncultured Methanosarcinales archaeon
CTTTATCAGAATTGAGAAGAGGACATTGGCGTCTACTACTAAGTCCATCTTAATTTGAGTGCCTTCGCTTGGCCATTCTTTGATTTAACTCCCTTCCCATTCGTATAGCGTCTGCTTCTGTCATAATGCTATCTGACTTGAATTTCTTGATCAGTTCAAGATCTCGTATCTTCTGATCAAATGCTTCTCTTGCGACAGCACTCCAATTGATCTCTACAAAACCGTCCATCTTGTGCTTCATATCAGCTGGAACTGCCAATGTTACGTTTACCATAAGCTCACCTCTAGTGTATTTATGTGAAAATATGTGTGATTATTTAAACCTTACTGATTTCGTGGTGTGTTAGGGGAGTATTCACTTGGCATTTATGGAGACTGACTGTTCCCTGCCTCTCCCCATCATACGCTTCAAGAACTCCATTGGACTAACAATCTTTATCCCTTCAAACTCGCCTAACTTGAGAAGATGCTTGTCCTGACTGATGATAAAATCGACTTTGCCTTCTACCGCGCATTCGATTATTTTGTCATCGTCGGGATCATTAAGTACGATTCTGATTGTTCTGCTAGGATACACTGTTTTGGCCAATTGGGATAAATCTTTTAGGGTCCATCGCATCTCAAGGTTCATATTCATCGCTTTCTTTTGAACCTCTGGATAAGCTAATACATCTATGAATTCTGCTAAAATATCATGGGATATCAGCAGTTCAATTTCTTCTGATTCCACAAGCTCAAGAACTCTACTAGGAGGCCCTCGCCAAAATGTCGCAGAGATAAATACATTTGTGTCTATAACAACTTTTGTCTTTTTTCTGCCCGCATTCGATGGATTATTCCGTCCACTTCCGACTCCTTGAACCCCGATGCTTTCGCCGCCGCCTTCAACGGCGCGGTTATCTCGGCCCAGGTCTGTGGTCTCACTCTCTTGATCATGAGGGTATCGCCTTGGAGCAAGAACATCACTTTGTTGCCCTCCGCAAGTCCCATCTCTTCTCGGATGTCGCTTGGGATGCATATCTGCCCGCGTGAGCTCATCTTCCCCATCTCGATTATTTCCGTCATTTTGCCCTCCGATAAGTTGTATCTTACCAATAAGATGCACCTTATTTATTAAGCTTTTGGTTGTCATGATAGTTTCATACGCTATCCGTACACAAAATAATAAATAGTCTTGGCGTGGCTGTCTAGTGTGTCTACTGCCGAATATATTACAATATTCCCGGATATTTCCCAATCCATGCCATAGATCCACACACAGATCCACGGGATCACACCTCAAAACCCCTCCCCCCGCACTAGACATCACCGTCTACAAAGTGCGCGCAATAGTGGTTAAGCGGTTCAAAAAATATTTTTCTTGAGATAAAGTGAAGATAGACTTTCTAAAACGGGTAAATTTGATTTTTTCTTTTATTATTGAGGGGGATAATATGGTGTTTTCTCCACTTCGTTCCGAAAAAGATTGATTTATGAATAACCTAATCTTTAATTAAAATTATGAGCTTTCGTTACAATCCAATACAAAAATGGGCAAAGCCTTCATCGTAGAAAGATATTTAAGCATGGACTTAGAGTATATATTATGGAGTACCAAAAGTACCTAAAATATTTAATTCTTGCATTATCTTTTGTAATTTTTTTCTTCGCTAATCTTCTATCTCCCCGGACCCGAGATCCTCTAGGTATGCCTTTGGTTTCAGGTACCTACGAATTGTATTTGTCTAAAACTCTTTTTTTTGTTGCAGTCATCGGGTTAATAGTATTCATTGTACTTTTGGTAGAAGATATCAGAGCTAGCCAAAAGAAAACCAACAATTAACTTCTCCGCTCCTCGACTACAGTCTGCGGTGCTCGACCTCGTTGCACTCTCGTTTCAATCGAGTCACTTGACAGGAAACCTCGTTGCACATCGCTCATCGTGCTTCGTCTTTTTGGCTCGCTAGTACACCCTTGAGCGTTTGTCTATTTTGATGATTCCAATGGTCTTAGAAGACTCTCCTACATCGTAAAGGATCCGGTGATCACCGACTCTTACTCTGAACATCTTTTCTTTGCTTCCTTCTATGGTTTTGATATCCTTTGGGAAGGGGTCGGTTTGGAGATCGTCGATTTTCTTGATGAGTCTGCTTTGAAGGATCTTATCTGTCCCTCTGATAAATTTGGCTGATTGATTTGAGTAAGAGACAGAATAAGTCACAATCCCAGCTCTCGTTTCAATTGGTCGTGCGCGATCATCTTCCCTTCAGACTTATCTCTGCGATAATCAAGAAGAGCTTTAAAATCATCTTCGCTTAGAATAGAATCCACGTCTACCATGTGCTCCTTTATGTCTATGACTTCCTTTTCAAGGCGTGTAAGCTTGTCCAGGATTTGTTGAGATACTGCTTCTGTGACCATATACCTGTGAACGGCTGGGTGGTTTATATATTTGACGCTCTACGCCTAGACTCCGTGGATATTACTAGTTAGGAATCCTTTCCTATCCAGAAAGCCAAACTCCAATGGGTCATTGGGACTTAAAAACATTAAAGCACCAAATTCGGTCAAGTGTCTACATTCCGATGAGTTTGTGGTCACCTAGGGGAGGATTCGGCTGACAAATGAGTTCATCCATGCTCCAAAAGTGCCTCCTTCAAGTGCCGTGCGCAGATACTCTTCACTCACCTGTCCACTGTGTCTAGCGCTGGATATATCACGGAAGATCCAGACATTGCACTCAATAACTTCTTAGCTTCAGTACAGCAATATTTATGAACTCCAATCTATGAGAACATTTACTATGAGCAATATTGAAGACAGGATCAAGGCGATTGAGCAGAGAAACAAGAGGGTTGAATTAGACAAGTCTTGGGAGACAAGCCTGTCAAGAAAGGTGATAATAGCTGTTCTGACTTATGCCACCGTTGTCTTATTCTTCTTTGTTGCTCAATTGCCAGAACCATTCATTAATTCTATCGTTCCAACCGCCGGTTTTGTGCTTTCAACTTTATCTTTGCCATTTTTCAAAAAGTTATGGATCAGGTATTGGGCTAAGACATAACGCTAAACTTTGCCTTCGGCATTGTTGCATTGAACTTCAGCCCTGCGAAGAATATGACTGTGGTTAAGCGGTTTACGGTGTCACCTTCTCAATCTATCATACTCATCCCTATCCATCTTGACTTGATGCAATATCTCACACAGAAGTCCTTTCCCCAATTCTTCATTGCCGTGCACTGGAACAACCGTCACCCTTCCATCCGGATGCCTGTATCGTGCATGGCTCCCTTTCTGATGGATTTTGATGAAACCTATCTTTTCTAGAATCTTGCACATCTCTTTTCCAGAGATAGGCACGAGTTTAATCACTAGCTTTCACCTCGATCTGCTGGATTCCCACAAATTGTAGGGGCTGATATTTATCGTCTTGTTCAGCTTCCAGGCAGACCGATATGGCTTCCTTTACTCGTTTGAGCAGTTCAGGCACCGTTTTCGCCTGTGTGTAGCACCCAGGGATGTCTGGCACCTTAGCTACATACATTCCATCTTCATCTTTTTCGATGATGACGGTGTATTTGCTAGTTTTGGTCATATCATCTGTCAGTGGATCTGTTCTATATAAACTCATGGTATGATCTCACCCATATGCAAGAATCACTATTTCATTCAAATACTCTATGCGTATCTGTCCACTGTGTCTAGTGCAGGAAATATCATAGAAAATCCAGAAACAATCAACCAATTCTTCCCGTTCACCATCACTGTTCTCGGCCAGTTCAGGAATATCCGTTCTTTTCTTTGTTCACACCCAGAAGACCAATAGGCCAGGTGTCTACATCTTCTTCTTTTTGTGGTCACCTAGTTGTTTCTTTAATGATGCGTACTCCTTCAGGTATAGCTCGATTGTTGGTTTCAGATTATGATTATTTTCGTATTCCTGCAATGATCCATAGTACTCCGCTCTATTCTTGAGGTCTATATTTACTGGTGGCAGATTATGTTTTATTAGTATGTTATTTAGTAATATCCTTCCGACTCTGCCATTTCCGTCCCGAAATGGATGGATGTTTTCAAACTGGTTATGGATCACTGCTCCTAATATCAATGCGGGATATTTGTTCTTGTTCTCTTCATACCATCTCACTAATTCTTTCAATAGATGGGTTATCCTTGTTTGTGGAGCGCCTTGATGCACTATGGCTCCCCCGGGACCCATGACCGCCACTTCTTCGTTTTTCTTTCGTAATTGTCCTGCGAAAGGTTTAGAATTCTTGAATACTATTTTATGGATCTTCTTCATTAGATCGATAGATACATGTTCCTCGTCTACTCGGATATATCTTATGGCTTCATCTACTCCAAATGCTTCTGCGATATCCTCTTTAGATCTATCTGGCCATTTATCTTTTTCTAATAGCTCATTCACCTCTTTAGCGTTCAGCTGACTGCCTTCTATAGCATTGGTGTTATAGGTGAATATCTTTGAGAATGTCTCCCAATCCTCTTTTGATAGGTGCGAGATTCTTAAGGGGATCTGCGTTTGTAGTCTCTTTATCTCTTCTATCTCTTTTTGCGATAATTGCACTTGAAGAGGGTCCGAGATGATGTTATACTTGTGGATCTCTTCTAAGATTAATTTCTCGGCAATATTCTTTCTTTCTTCTAAGCGTGCTGTTTTCAGATCTTGACCCAGATACTTTCTGAATTTATGGACTTTGCCGCCTTCTCTGTAAGAATGTGCTAGAAAATACTTTTTTCCCTTGCCTTCCGTTCTGATCTCAACATACATAGCATAAATAGGTGACTACAAACTTAAATACTTTTCGGTCAAGTGTCTACATTTCGATGAGTTTGTAGTCACAAATGTCTTTCAGCCTGCCGTTTTGACGTCTCCCAATGGGATGATTGGAATCGCAGACTTGCTGAATCTAACCCTCACTGCCTAACGCTAAAATTCCTATATCCGATAATCAATGGCACGTTGTTCTGCATCAGTCCGACAATCCTTGCCCGTCCATCAGGCCCGACTCGTGCTTCGACTGTCACATTCTGCATGGAAAAGGTGGCATCTTTCTCAAAATAGTAGTTCTCTATCCCGTATTGGACCCATGATTCATTCCCATAAGAGGTCTCCACTTCTCCTTTGATGAAATCCCCATCAGGTCTCATCCGTCCAGTTGATGCCGGCCGATAGATCCCCGAAGCGTTCGCGATTAGCGCAGTATACACGACTTCCCCGCGTGTATAGTTATCATTCGCAACTCTGGTGAACTCATATCTGATAGCCGCATATTGCCCCATGAAGGGGTCGAACGGGTCTACTGGCAGCGTCGCAAATACCATCGTCTTGCCAAACCAGATCGGCCATTGGTTGTAGAGCGAAAATCCGCCTAGCACGAGAAGCACTACTGCGATCGCGGCGATGAGCCTTCCTATCTGTTCTTTGTGAGTTTTTTGTACCATTTTGGCATCACCAACGCTCCCCCTATCAATAGCGCTCCTCCGCCCATGGCGAGTAGGCTAAAGGCGAAGTATCCTGATAGGTCCATCCAGAATCAGATGTATCTTGACAGGATATCTAGCACGAAGAACACCATGGCTAGGTTGATTATCTTATTTGATTTGACAAGCGATCCGTAATACATCATGAGGATCACGAATGCGATAAAGAATACGTTCACTGCAAGCCAGACTATCCAGATGGGTGTCGGCAGTATCTTGCCGCTTATATTCGCTCCAGGCGTCCAGTTGCAGGTGTTATCCGCGATGCACATCTCTTTGTTGTTGGAGTTTGCGTCGCATCTCTCGTATCCCGTGCGTGATTCACCGCACCATCCATTCATCCACGCGCAGGACATCTTTTTCGGGGCAAGATCGCACTCTGTCTGGTTCACGAGCTCTCCGCAGTATCTCCCTTGGCACATAGCAGTCTGGATGGGTTGTGTCGCTCCTTTGTCGTATTTCACGGGATAAGGCGTTCCGGCATTCTCATTCCATCTGCACATCTGCCGTGGAAGGTCTTGGCATTCGGAGGGGGTCTTTTGGTCCTCGCACATCTTTTGCTGGCAATAATTGTCTTTCCAGTAGCATTTGTCCAGGTTAAAACCTTCGCACGAATCCTTGTTGTTCATGGTATAACATGTCTTCTCTTGGCAGTACCCCACGAGCCCAGAGCCAAATCCAGTAGACAAGACTAGGAGAAATAACAGCACGACGACGGCCGTGAATCCGATCGTCTCGTTTCGTACCAATGCTTTTTTCTTGTTGCAATAATAGACGCTTCCCAGTCCCCCGAGGAGAGCGATGGCGATTATCCCCAGTAGGAACGGCGTGAATGTCGCGGCGTCGAATCTGTATTCAGCGAGCATCGGCACGACGTGTTGGAAGCTGATTATATAGAACACAAGGAGAAGGTAGAATGCTGTCCAGAATTGGTACACTCGCATGAATCTGTGTTTTATCGCCCGATGCAAGATTGTCATGGAGTACAAGATCACCCCAAAACTTAACAACAGCAAAGTGACGCCGACGATGACTTCCCCTCCAGGACCCCTGTCCCCATATTGTGACAGGTACTGCACAAGGCCCCATGGGAAGAACACCAAAAGCGCGATTACCACATTCTCTGGTGATTCAAGCAGGTATGCGATTAACAGCACCACGCTCCACATGATAAGCATCAGCATGGCGTATTGGGAGGGTGTGGTGACTAGATGGTATATCTGTGAGATCAGAAATACGCTCAATATGTACAGGAGCGCTCCAAGGACCAGAAGCGCGCGTCCTACTCCTTCGTGCTTCTTGATGCGTGCGGAGACTCCCAAGCCAAGCGCGGCGCATGTGACAGCGACGAGTATTGCTGTCTTTCCCATATCGGGTATCTGGTGCCAGTTGTTTGCTATCATCCAGGCCATCCCCACGAAGATGAGCACGGCTCCCATGATGGCGACGACATTTGCTAGTGAGGATCCTTTCTTGTCCATATACTGCCTTGTGCCATGCCCCTATAAAAAACAGTATGCTATATATCCCAATGGTACTGCCGCGCTATCCTCTCTTGGTTGTGGTTGGTGTTGGCGAGAACGGCCACGGCGATGCTTGGGTTGGAGTATCTCCTCGATGCGCCGATATATCTCTGGAATGCGATGACATAGTTTCTCTCTTGCCCGTCTGGAGGTGTGATATGGAGTTCGACTTCGTCTTTGTGGGAGAGGTCTGCCGCGAATATGAACATCGTCCTCACTTTGTTTGGGTTATTGTTGGATAAGATGGCCTCAAGGTGTGCCTTGGCAGATCTTTTCATGTTAAAGTCGATGGTGTAGGTC
>CAYHWL010000078.1:0-7223 GCA_964359785.1 uncultured Methanosarcinales archaeon
TGGCAACACCACGCCTTCACGCAGAATTTTATAACATACTTAAGTCGCTAACTAGACCACAACATATATCAATCAAATCCCAATCACACAAATCATGGCCCTCACATTATCAAAAGAAGAAGTGCCTATATTCCGACATAACGGATTCTACCCACCGATACATCCCAAACTTCTTGAGCCTTGCGCCAAGATAGACAGAGATCTTGCCCACCTTGTCTTTGGACAGGCTGCCCAGGAATGGTATTCTGACCTGAAAAGGTATGTTGAAAATCTTGAAGATACCACCAAGAAAGAATGGTTCGAGAAGGTGTTTCTCAAGAAGAAACCAAAAGTAGTGAGCCGATATGGACGACAAGAGCTCAATATTCTCGGATGGGCCGACTATGTCAACTGCGGGAAGAATGGGTTTGCCGAAGTCTTGAGCATCAGCCGGGACGCTGGAGGAAGCCTCTACTGCTCTGGTGAATTGAACAAGACGTATGCCATCATCGATGATCCAAGAGGGGGGATGCCACACGAGAAAGCGATTGAGATGAGCATCGACAAGAAAATCGTAAGCATTGGGGAACATGAAGGTGTACGAGTGTATACTTACAACCAACATAACATCGACAATTATCCAGGCGCATTGTTCCTGCGGAATTGGGTGATACTATACTTGAGTGAAGCGATGAAAGGGATCTAGAGCTTCCTCGCGACCCAGTGGAGTCTGTGGGCGCTTAGCCTAAGACCGTCACTGACCATAAACATATTCAGGTCTTGCAGATGCTCAAGGTCTTTTACCCTATCAAACCCGGAGATTATCGGCTCGCGCTCCAACAGATCTACAATGCTTCCAACAGAAGGGTATTGTTCATGGAAGAGAAACTCGTGCTCATCCAATAGTTTCATACCCGACTGACCAAGATATCTCTCCACCTTGCCCATCTTGGCCTTAGGCATCGATCTGCCAAAGACAGCCTTGAGCTCCCATCTGTCTTTCTCGCCTACGACGTGTTCGAGCATATAGCCACTGCGTTTAAGGACGCGGACAGATTCCTGCATGGAAGCTTTGCCAGCAGAGAGACGACCACAGGAGCTGTAGACCAGATCAAAATGATTATCTGGAAAAGGAAGATGTCTTGGGTTGGCAGAGATACAATAGATGTTGTCTGCGCTCTTAACTTTCTGACAGCCGACATGATAGATCCGATACAGTCTTGGAGAGAGCGCACACGCCAGATCATCAGAATCGACATCCAACGCGACAGAGCGCTCATCAGTGAAATAATCCACGAAGGAACAAAAATTGGGCCTTTCCCTAGGGTCATCACTATAACGCGCAATGACACCTTCCTCAAAGATTGTCTTGATATCAGCCATGGAAGACGAGACTTAGAGCTGGTTTATATGGGTTTTGAAAAAGAGACCCCGCAATATCTCCCGCACTAGCCACAGTCGACAGATGCGGCGAGGGTATTAATACAAGATATCTTCTATGGATAGTGAGGTGAGACAATGAGTTTATATACAACAGATACGCTTACCGATGCAATGGCCAAGACTTCCAAATACAAGTAGTCCCACCATAATCGATAGCCTGCGGGATGAAGAATGGGGGTTGAAAAAGCAAAATGGAATATGAAGGAGAAAAAGCCCAACCGACAAAGGGGCCTGTCCAAGAAGAGAGAGCTGTAGATTTTCTTATCTATAGCTCCCCTGATGGAAATGTCAGGGTGGAGGCTTTCTTGCATGATGAAAATATCTGGCTAACACAAAAGAAGATCGCTGAATTATTTATGATTGACAGGAGTGTCATCACCAAACACCTGAAAAATATTTTCGAAAATGGTGAATTGAGTGAGGCCTCAGTTAGTGCAAAATTTGCACATACTGCAGCAGATGGTAAACAATATACAACCAGTTATTACAATCTTGATGCGATAATATCTGTGGGATACAGGGTTAACACCAGGCAAGCCACCCAATTCCGTATATGGGCGACAAGAGTCCTCAAAGAGTATATCATAAAAGGATTTGCTCTGGATGAAGACCGACTCAAGAATGGCAAACATTTTGGAAAAGACTATTTTGAAGATCTCCTTGAGAGAGTCCGATCGATAAGAGCCAGTGAAAGAAGAGTCTATCAGAAGATAACTGACATCTTCGCGGAGTGCAGCGTCGATTATGACCCACAATCTAAGATCACAGCAGACTTCTACGCATCAGTCCAGAACAAGTTTCATTTTGCGATAACCGGCCAGACTGCCGCTGAGATCATCTACAAGAAGGCAGATGCAAAGAAGACGAATATGGGCCTCACAACTTGGAAGCACGCACCAAATGGAAGGATATTGAAGTCTGATGCAATGATCGCCAAGAACTATCTTGTCGAAAAAGAAATCAAGCGACTTGAAAGAACAGTTTCGAGCTTTTTTGACTATATCGAGAGGATCATTGAGACTAGAACATTGATGAAAATGCACGATCTTGCAGAAAGCCTCAATAAGTTCCTGGAATTCAACGAATTTAGGGTCTTAGAAGGGAAAGGCAAGATATCCTTCAAACAAGCCGAGGAAAAGGCTTCCGAAGAGTATGATTTGTTCAATAAGAACCACAGTATAGAGTCGGACTTTGATAGATTCAGCAAGAAATTATTGGGAAGAGCAAAAGATGGATTGTGACTAGGGTCAGATAACTGCACTAGACACAGTAGACAGGCGCGAGGAGAGTATTTGAATGGTTGATGCGGTTAGATTAATAGGACCATAAGGTTTAAATAAGATTAAATAACTTTATGTAAAGTTAAATAACAAGGTGAAAACATGGCGCTAAAAACTTTCAATGTAGAAGAAGCAGTTTATAACAAATTCCGAGACCTGTGCAAAGGCAATGGCCTTAGTATGAGCAAACAAGTCGAATTCTTCATGAGATCCATGGTCGAAGAAGAGCCCACCGCCAAGGCCGAATATATCGCAAAACTTGACAGGATAAGAAAAGGCAATTTTATCAAAGTGGATAACTTCGCGAAACGTTATGGGTTATGATTATGGTATACCAACTGGAAATCCCCGACCACCTAGACAAGGCGTTTTCCAAACTAGCCAAGAAAAACAAGAAACAACTTGAGATAATCCGCAGAAAAGTGGAAGAAATACTGGAAGATCCTTGTTGCTACAAACCGTTACGTGGAGATATGCATGGTGCATTCCGAGTCCATATCGATAAGTCCTTTGTGCTGACCTTTGAAGTGGATGAGCAAAAAAGAACCGTGCGTCTCCTCGAATATGGGCATCATGATGATATATATCAATAAGCAGTGGACATGACCATAACCTCAATGGCCAAGACTTCCAAATACACCGTCATCATCGAGAAAGATAAAGACGGCATGTACTTAGCGAAGGTACCTGACATCCTAGGGTGCTACACTCAAGGAAAAACGGTGACCGAACTACTAAAACGAGTGAAGGAAGCGATCGCGGTCTGTCTTGAGGCTGACTGCCTGATCTAGAAATGTCCGAAAAAATCGGACAGATGAAACTACCTCACTCTGCACACAAAATAGAGACGTTCTGAACGGGATTAACTTTATATCTTCCTTCAAATGATCAACATGATGGAAAAACTGGACAGATCAAATGCGATTACGATACTTAAGGATTACATCAAAACCGACCTGCCTAAATTGGACTGGTTCAATCAGGTCAAAAAAGACCTCAAAGCGATAGTCTTCTATGGATCCACGGCAAAAGAACTCAATAGACCAGATTCCGATCTTGACATGCTCATGTTCATGCCGCTTGAGATTGAAACACAATATACCAAGGGAGAGTATCTCTACACGTACCAAGGAAGAGAAATCAATTTAGTAATACGGTCAATCGAAAGATTGCGAGAGCTTGGCCGAGAGCAGAATGACCCTTTTGAAGCTGAAATATTCCGGAATTGCGAGATACTCTACGAATCAGATCCTGAATGCGGGGATTTGATAAAGAGGATCGTTGATTGCAATAAACAATAACACCAACTTTATTAACATCCTTGCCAGCAGCTACTCATGAAATTCGTAATCGAGCACCTTGAGCCCCGCGTGTCTGAATGGGTCAAATTGGAGTATAAGAACATCTCAAAGATGGTCGGCGCAGGTAATCTGATATTCACAAACGTCAAGAAGCCGACTGATTTTCTTCGGGGACTTGGGGAGGTAAGAGTGGAGAGCGTGACTAAATCACCCCTGCCAAATATGATAGTGCTCGATCCCGAAGCCAAAGAGGAGCTGATGCCGGCTGACTGCAAGAAGTTCGACTACCTCGTCTTTGGAGGGATACTTGGAGACTACCCACCGCGCAAAAGGACACAAGAGGAGATAACAAGCAAAATCGATGCGCCAATACGAAACTTAGGGCCAATACAAATGAGCACAGACACCGCAGTGAGAGTAGCAAAGATGATAAGCGACGGCAAGAAACTATCGGAGATACCATTTTCTGACGAGATATCAATCGAAGTGGCACAAGGAGAAGCTGTTGACCTGCCCTACCGTTATGTGGTGGGAAAAGACGGGGATCCCTTGCTGCCAGACGGACTAGTCGAATACCTCAAGAAGAAAAGGTCATTCTAGGATGGGGATACCGCTGGAGCGACTTGAAGTCTGGATAAAGAAAAACAACAACAAGATAATAGGCTCTGCAAAACCCTACAAGACAAGGCTTGAGGATTTCTACAATAGATGCAAAGAGCCAGTGTATACCGACTGGATACGATTCCAAAAGGAGATTGCGGATTGCATATACTTGGACAACGAGATACTATCATAGGCATGGAACTATATGTTTGACACAAACCCGACCATACTATACAACAAACAGGGAACTAACGCTTGGTCGTCACATCAGCGCCATTAGCGGTTATCAAGAAAGTGTTCTCATGCTGGGAGACCACGGCCTTGCTCACCTCATTAAGCGGAGGATAGGCACGGATGACCCCATTTGACTGAAGCTCACGCAATCCAAGAGTCACTTTCGAGAGGCCTAACTTCTCCGTGAACCATCTGGTCGTGAAGGGAAGGCCTTTTAGCTTCTCAATCTCTGTGAGGAGCTCCCGGGCATAAGGCGACCTCACAGGACGCTTTTGCGCAAACATGAAAATATTTGCGCGGCCAGTCTCCGCAACAACACCAGCACCAGGAGTGGCAAATGGCTCCACAGCGATAGTCATCCCCTCTTCGAGTTTCCTTTTGTCGCCGGAATCATAGTTGGGGATCGTCGGGTCAGTATGGATATTGTAGATGTTGACACCATGGCCGCAGAGGTTGCGGATGGATTTGAAACCAAAAGAAGCGACAGTCTGGTCGATCTCTTTACCTATTGCACGGAGTTCAATGCCAGGACCCAAGACTTTGGCAGCAGCTTCACAACCTGCCTTACTTGCCTTGATCAAATCAGACCATTGGCCCGAAAGATCAACACTGCATGCATTATCGGCGACGGCTCCATTAATATGGACTCCCACATCGATTTTCACTAACTGAGATTCAAGAACTGTGCTGTCGTCAGGATCCGCGCAATTATGCGCGGCAGTCATATCAAAAGAGAGTTGAGTCGGAAACGCAGGCTCACCGCCTAATTGGCGAATCTTCTGCTCGGTCTTGTCTGAGACTTCCAAAAGAGAGGCGCCCTTTATCGTGATCGACTTGGCGTATTCCAATGATTCACTAGCGATCTTACCAGCCTTGACAAAATCCTTGATCTGATCTTCTGTGTACATAAACAGATGAGATTCTAGAGGGATTATAAAGGTTTGGAGGAGAAGCTGGGACTAGTAGATTATCATCGCCATGACGCGTCTGACCTGGCCAAAACGGACCTTTCCAGGATCCGCGTCAGGGTTATTGTCGCCTTTGGCGATCGCGTACCACTCGCCGTCATCGCCTATCTCCACGACCCGATGGACAAGAGTGCCCGAAGCGAAAAAAGAATCGTATGAGATGATATCACCTATGTGGATGTCACCTTGTGATTTTGGGACCACTTCAATCGCGAAATTCCCATTATCAAAGACTGGATCCATAGAGTTTGTATCAGCAAAAGTCGCCCACTGCGGGTCTTTGATGTCGATAACCACACGGTCAGGATAGACATGGATATTGGACTTATCGATGCGATTCGCAGGACCGCTTAACTCCTTGGCACGGCCGGAGATCCAGGAAGGACTCTCTGGGCTCTGTGCCACAGCAAGATATACGCCTGCCAAGACAAGGCAGATCAAGATTATCCAAAGAGCGGATCTAAGCATGTAACACTCCAATATCACCACGACGGGAGAGCATCTGGACGTTTAAAAAGATGAGGAACAAAAAAAGAGAATCTAGTAATAAAGCGTCCTTGTGGCCTGGTAACCCATCCTGCCGATATCTTTTCGTCCAGCCGCATTGTCAAAACCTGCACGGGTGCTCACAATAGGAGTACCCTTGCTGATGCACTTGACAAAGTGGGTCTTGCCACCACCAGTGAAATCATTTTGGGTGAGCACTGGGACAGGCTTGGCAGGATCAGGACATAGACCGCCTGCGAAAGTGTTGTGCTGTCTAACATCAACAGTCGAGAACGCGGCACCTGTGATGCTCGCATGAGGGACGGCCATAATAGCCAACAAAGCGACTAGCGCGACTACCATCGCGGGAATCACGCTTTCTGGATGTGTCTTGATCAACATAGTTTCACCTCTAATACCATTTCTTCTGATTCAAAGTAAAGCGATCATAAAGTTCGAAACCAGACTCCCTTTTGGGAAATGTGGGAGCTGTCTGTGTGACAGATCTGCCTGGAACGCATTGTGTAGTCCAAGCTCCGCCCCGCAAACTCTCTAAGGTAGGCACCTGGACGGGAGTCCCGCCATTTGGACACAGACGCTTATTTAGCGTAGTGGTCCTTGGAGGAAATTTATCGGGAGTAGCTGACTCGAAAATTGGGGTCTTTACTGTCATCATCTGGACTGGCCTTGTGGCCTGCTTCTGAACCACTGAAGGCTTGACCACTGGTGTGCCAGCATAACCACTGTAGACTTTCGCAGGATTCGATTGATAGAGTCTCGTCGAGGATTTCTCAAAGATGCCAAGAGGAGTGAAAGCAGCCACAGAGGACACTAACACAAGGGCCACTAGCACCGACATGACTATCCTCATATTGCACCTCTTTATCAAGGAAAATACCAGAAAAATGGATATAAAAAGGTATCTGGGG
>CAYHWL010000079.1:0-7186 GCA_964359785.1 uncultured Methanosarcinales archaeon
AACCTCGAAGAAATCTTAAACAAACAGGTTTTTGTCAAAAACGCAAAAGTCTAACTACAGATTGATTTTTATACCCGAAAATCCGGATTTCTACGATGAGCATACTCACAAAGGATGTCATATTGAAGGAGATCAAGAGAGGCAATATCAAGATTACGCCCTACAATGCGGCCAATGTAGGACCGGGGTCCATCGATTTGTCGCTTGGGAAATATTTTAGGCTGTTCAAAAAGCACACCGATGTACATGACGCGGATAAGACCGACTACAAAGATATCACCCGGTTCGTCGAAGCTACTTCGATAGTGTTGCGACCAGGAGATACCATACTTGGAGTGACCAAAGAGAAAGTGACACTCGCGCCAAACCTGTGCGGATGGCTAGAAGGCAGGACACGGTTCGCTCGACTGGGACTTCTGATCCACATCTCGGCATCTTTTATGCAGCCGGGAGTATCGAATCATCAAGTGCTTGAGATCTCAAATATGGGCGGGGCTCCGCTGAAACTCACTTACGGGATGAAGATATGCCAATTCGTGTTCCAGCGGACGATCGGGAAAGCGAAATATGCCGGAAAGTTCTCCAGCCAGGATAGGCCTTGAAGGTTTGATCACTTGAATGGATTGAAACCAGACTCTTTGAGATTCTTGACTGGAAGGAAAAGAGGCTGTGGGAGTGAGTGCCAATCAAACCATCCTATCTCACTGCACTTATCTGGCTCAGTTATGTATGGCTCACCAGTGTCATGGTCGGAAATAATAAAGAGCGTGATATAGTGTTTGTCTTCTTCATCGTGGATATCATTTGTGTACGGGCCCCTCTGTAGGTTCTTGATCGTGACGCCTGACTCTTCCAAAGTTTCCCTCTTGGCACAGTCCTCCACTTCCTCATCGAACTCCAGATGGCCTCCCGGGAAACACCAAGTCCCTTGGCCATGCGCACCGCTGCGACGCAGCATCAGCACCTTACCATCTTTTCTCACAATCACTCCGACACCAACCTTTGGACGCTCCATAAGGACTGGTAGAAAGACACATAGATATAATAGTTTCCTAGAACCGAACCTAAATCAGTGGCTTTTTATATAAGATGATATCCACATGAAAAATGTCCAATGCAAAGAGAAGCATGGTTTTTATTGATGGGAGGAACCTGCTAAATAGCTGGGGAGACTACTGTTTTTCACAGAGGTATATCAAGAAAAACTCCACGACTGGCAAGGAGATGCCGGCAAAGAAGATTTCCTACAAAAATCTGATGGAACAAATAACTCAAACCACAGATTGCATAAGGGGATATTATTACGATGGCCTTCCAGCATCCCCTGGAAAAGATTTGATAAAGTTTCATGATATGCTTAGGGCAAACAGCATCACAGTTGTGACTAAACCATTGCGTTATAGAAGCAAGATCTGCAAGCATTGCAATAAACAAGATGTTGATGTGCCTTACCAAAAAGGAATTGATGTCGCTCTGGTCACTGAGGTCATGAACCTTGGATTCGAAAATGCTTATGAAATCGCAATTATCGTGAGTGGTGACAACGATTTTGAAGATGCTATAAGATATATAAAAAGCAAGGGTAAACAGGTATGGGTGGTCTCTTTTCGAAATTGTTTGGGGGGAGATATCATGCGCGTCGCGGATAAAGTCATATTCTTGGACAAACTTTTTTCTTCAATAACTTTGTAAAACCAAAACTTTATATAGCTACAAATGTTCTAGTATATGTTAAGGACAGAAGGGAAGTAAGGGAAATCGTACCCGTAACCTTCCCTTCTTGTTTTTCTCCCATTCTTTCTAAACAATATATCCCATAAGATGTGGTCATTGAAGCCAGTCCTTTGAGAATTTTCTTAGCAATCAATCGATTTTTATCACCTAAGATCCTATTTAACACTAAAAAAACTTCCCCAATGTGCCCTGCCTCGATTCGCCTTGAAGCTCGTCCTTATTGTAACCAAGGACAGAGAGGATGCGCTCCACAGCTGGGATCACCTGGTTCTCTATATAGTATTGCGAGTCTATATCTTGGCTTGTTATCTCATCAGGCAGACGGACCTTGTCGCGGATCTTGTCTTTGGGCTGACCCTTGGCGATGACATAATGGATCATGGATCCCGGCCCCACGATGAAACCCTTTGACTTGAGACGCTCCGCGGCCGCCACATGGGGGCCTTTTGTCTCGTAGCTATCCGTATCTTTGGTAAGCATGGTGAGGATGACAACTTTCTCCACAGGAACACGGCCGCATTTCAGATCCTCTATCGTCTTTTTCACAAGATCAAGCGCGCCTAATGGATCGTTATCCTTCAAGACCAGCTCAAGGACCTTCATCTGGGTCTCCTTGGCGATGAAACTTGAGTTTCTCCTCACCGTCTCAAAACCACGCACCTTGATATCCCCAGATTCAGACACCATGGCATACTTCTTCTTGGCGCCTTTCTCCTCTTCGTCATCTTCCTTGCCGCCTTTCACGCCTACAAAAAGACCCCTAGGATAATAATTCTCATAATCAAGCTCCATCATGCCAGGCAGAGTATAGTTCACTTCCTCAACAAAACGGGCGGCATCCTCCTTGGTGTTTTTCATCAACTGGAGAAAGATGCTATCAGTGTCGCTGTACAAAACATTGAAACCGCGCTCCTTGGCCAGAGCGATGACTGTCGTGATATACTTCCTGCCAAACCCCGTGATCGCCTCAACGCACTCGAATGAGTACCATCGCGACTGCGCGAAACCAAGATAGCCATAAAACGAATTGGCGAGCCACTTCAAGGCATCACTCCTCGCGTTTAGGAGGGGGTCCTTCTTCTCTTTAAGGAGAGCCTTGATACGGTTACGCCTCACGATGAGCTCTTCAATTATGGCAGGGACAAAACCCTTCTTCTTCTCGCAGAACCAGACAGTCTGCCCTTCTATCGGAGCCACATTCCTGCCTTCACAGCATCTGCAATTCTTCGTCTCCGGACTGATATTATGCGAGACTATTATGCTTGGATACAGGCTGCGAAAATCAAAGACCGCGATACCATCATAGAGGCCAGGGATAGGTTCATAGACAAATGCGCCTTTGGCTTTCTTGCTCATCCTCGAACTTGATTCACGATAGGTCGGCTTATTATACGAGATGACACCAAGATCCTTGGCACGACGGAAAGAATATCCCTCGATCAGACCAGTGATGGAATCCCTGGATGCCTCGAAAGGGAGCAGACCCGTGATACGGACAATCTCAATCAAGTTAGGCATGATCAGATTCGCCAATCTGTAAGTGAGCCTCGCATCATGTAAATTGTAGTCAGCGTATTGCGCAAGCTCCTTTGACGCCGCATCCCATGCTTTTGGAAGATGATCAAGACTCACGGCCTTCTTCCTCTCACCAAGAAGCTCCTGCGCCACAGCATCCAGAGTAAAGACGTCAGTCTCCATAGTCCTGCCGATGACGCGCCTGATAAACGCCAAGACATCAAGGTGGACAAGTCCGGGGATCTCGACCTCTTTTTTTGCCCTCTTTGAAACTTTCATATGGGAGTGATCCATCCCAAGGTCCATGCGGACATTGAATTTCTGGGCCCTCGCGTCGATATAGGGAAGGTCAAACCCATCGGAATAATAGCCCACCAGGATATCTGGCGAGAAAGAGATGACGAGCTCGCGGAACCTCTCAAGCATCGCGGCCTCACTCTCGACAAAATCAACATAATCTCCAGCCCCATCAAAATTCTTCCAAGTGATCACATGCTCGAAATCCTTGCCGTACAAGGCGATCATCAAAATCGGATTACGCTCGAAATCGACGCCCTTACCTTCCTCCTGATAAGTCTCGATATCGACAGCAAGCATCTTTGGCTGATCATAAGTGCCTTGGGCCAACGGAATGACCTTCTGCGCGATGATGATAGGCGCCCGGGATCTTTCCAGACCGATCTCGCCTGTGACCTCTACTAGAGACAATGGATAGATCCCCTTATCAAGCATATAGCGCTTGACAAAATGGATATCATATTCATTGACAGACTCTACCTCCTGCCACTCTACGACCTCCTTGCTGATAAATGGGATCGCGCCAGGAAGGCTCGCATAGACATGAAGAACACTACGGCTCACACCATCAAAAACACCTTGCACCTCTTCAAGGCGCGTGACACGAAACTCTTTTTCATCGTCTTTTACCACCAAAGATCCCAGACGCGCCTTGCACTTGTCGATATCCCTTGGGACCACCACAAAATACGGATCGAAATTTTCATCAACGATGACTATCTGCTTGCCCTCTTCCGTGCGGCCGTACAAGTAGACCCTTGCCTTGCCAAGGGCGATCTTGTAAGCTGCATCCAAAACGAACATCCGCACTGTGACCATATATATAGGCAAACCATATGTCCTTTTAAATGTCATGGCTGATATGGCGGCATCGATTGGCCCGAAAACCAGGATCTGACATGCCATTTTCTTGACAATAAAAAATATTTTTTTGACTTCCCCCCGGAAATAGACGATAATCGACGGAAAAGCATATATATCACCCCCTCTTTCCCCGACGGTAAGAGGTGAAAGATGTGCACAAGCGCTGTGATAGGCGCCTGCTAACTTAGTTCTTTCATCTCTTAATACGCGATGGAAAAAACCGTGATAGGTAAACAGCGTTGTCCACGCTGCCAAAAAGAGGGGATAGAATACGACACCGGGTCTAGTTCTATCCATTGCCCGCATTGCGGATATACACAGCCATTGCAGAGGTGATAGATTGAAAGCGCACAAAGAGCAGCGCGTCGGCGTATTTGTCGATGTGCAGAATCTATATTACAGCGCCCGATATGTCTATGACAAACGGGTCAATTTCGCCAATGTCCTCAAGAGCGCAGTGCAGGGCAGAAGGCTTGTGCGCGCGATCGCCTACTGCATCAAAGCAGACATGATGGGCGAGCACTCATTCTTCGACGCGCTAGAATCGATGGGCTACGAAGTGAAAGCAAAGGACCTCCAGATATTCCCCGGAGGCGCCAAGAAAGGAGACTGGGACATAGGGATCGCCATGGACGCCATAGAATGCGCACCAAAACTAGATGTCGTAGTGCTCGTCTCTGGCGATGGCGACTACAAGGACCTTGTGCAACACCTCAAACGAGCGCTTGGCTGCCGTGTCGAGGCAGTGGCATTTGGCAAAAGCGCAAGCGCGCTGCTGCTCAATGAAGTCGATGACTTCATCGACCTTGACAAGAACTCAAAAGAATACCTCATCGCAAGGCAAGTGAGAGGCCGTGAGACGCACAAAGAGGCCCCTGTGAAAAGCGCGCTTGCGCCAAACCTTGGATTTGTCGAACCGGGTGAGCATCATGGTTGAAGTGCTCTCAAAAAACAAAGTCGCTGAAGGAGTGTTCTATATCATGCTAAAGACCCCAGAGATGAGCAAGAAGACCCGTCCTGGACAGTACATCCTCATCAAGAAGACAGCGGATTCACCCACAGTGCCAGTGTTTGTGGCCGAGAAAGACAAGAAAGGGATCGGGATACTAATCGATGTCAACACCAAACACGGCTCTGAACTCTCTGAACTAAAAAAAGGGACGAAATTGTATACCGTGACAGGGCCGCTTGGGAAGCCCGTACGCATGGGAGACTTCGGAAATGTGCTGTTGATATCTGACGCCAAGAACATCGGAGCCGCGATGCTCATATGCAACACGCTCCGGAACTTCGAGAATAAAGTATACTTCATCGCATCATTTAACAGCAAAAAACAACGATTCTGGGAGAGCAAGATCAAGAAAGTCTCTGACAAATTCATGATTGTCACAAACAAAGCAGACCAATATATTGATGCGACCATCTGCGAACTCGCGCAGTTATTGCGACGAAAGCATATGACACAGGTGATCGCGCTCACCGACGTGCCTCTCCTGCAGAAGATAGCCAAAGCGACAGAATTGCGATCAAAGACGTTGACCATGTTACTGCCGCCAATCGGAGATGACGGCATAGGACTGTGCTCCACATGCAGATTCACATACGACAATGAATCACGCCTTGCCTGCATCGAAGGGCCAGCGATCGACGCGCACAAAGCAGACTGGGAAAGCATAGTCGCACGCTGGGGGAAATGATATGGCAAAAAAGACGCCTCTACCAGAATGGCTGGGACCTGAAAGCAGACGATGCGGAAACTGCGCCAAAGAATGCACGCACAACAAGATAGGAACCAATGTGGAAGGAGTATTCGCTCACCTCAAGAAAGGAGATATACACAACGCTAAGAATACACTATTGAACGACGACCCGATCCCGCACGTCACAAGCCACCTATGCTATGAGAACACGGGATGCCCGCACAATCTCGATATCAAAGGAGTCCTGCGCGATGTCGCACACCACGGCGAAACAAAAGACCCAAAACAACGCAAGAATATGCCCGCGCTAGCTATCATCGGGTCTGGGATCGCAGGGATGACAATCGCAACCCTCGCCAAAAATAAGGGGTATGAAGTCCACCTTTTCGAAGCCATGCCAGAACTTGGCGGATCCATGCGCTATCTAGTCCCAGAGCACCGCATGCCAAAAGAAGCCATCATAAAACAGATAGCTGATGTCAAAAGAGGCATCGAAGTCTATACCAATGCCGTGATAGGAAGCACAGTATTTGTCGAGGAATTAGCTCGTGAGTTTGACGCAGTGATCGTCGCCACAGGAGCCAACAAGCCAGCATTCCCAGGGATACCTGGCGAAAGCTACCATGGTGTGTTTAGCGCAAATGACATCCTGCTTGGCGTCGACCATGGCGCGCCATGCATGACAGCAGTCGTCGGAAGCACGGAGTCAGCGCTCGACACATCAATCATCCTCGCTAAAAGCGGGAATCAGGTGACCCTGGTCACGCAGAAGGACTCACCGGAGATCTCGCCAAACAAGAAACTTATAGATATGGCGCTCCGAGCTGGAGTGCAATTCATGGTGCTCACAGAACCCGTCGCGATCAAGGGCGATGACAAATATTTTGTCAAGGGGATCGAACTGCGGCAACTGATGCTTGGCGATGAAGACTTCGATGGCAAAAGACTGGTGCTCCCTCTTGAGGACTCTGAATTTGTCATGGAGTGCAATAAGGTCGTGCTTGGCACAGGACACGATCCGAATCCATCGATCGGGATGTATTCAACGCTCCGGACGATCGGGAAAAACAAGATAT
>CAYHWL010000080.1:0-7118 GCA_964359785.1 uncultured Methanosarcinales archaeon
GGAAAGTCAGAGATGAGTTTGCGCCGAATCTACTGGAGTTGAGACCAAATAGCGGAAAGTCTCTCCTGTAAGATTGATTGATCTCTTCGGCGGTGAGGGCGCGGTTGTAGATCTCTACTTCGTCGATGGTGCCGTTCCAAAACCCAGGGTCAAAACCAGTAGTTCCTCCAATCACTAGGGGGTTTGCTGTTATGGTCGGTGGTGTGGTTGTCGCGGTCGCGGTTAAGAATGTGCCATTGAGATACAGGTTAAGTCCCGTGCCGTTGAGTACACACATGACGTTCCTTAAAACTCCATCGGCAGGGAAAGCTCCGGGGACTGATGATGCGGCAACAATGGCACCGTTATAAATTCGGCATTGTACTTGATTTGATCCGATAAGTATTCCATATTCTGGGGCCGCTTGGGAGTTCTTGGCCATGACGTATCTCGTGGTGGTATCCAATGTGGAAGTCCATACAGACCATGTAAAATTCGTAGTGAGGTTTAGGGATTGGGAATGGTTCGCCAGCAGAGTCATGTTTATCCCATTAAACGCCATCCCCTTCGTCCCGAACACACCTGTCGTGAACGTTGCGTTCGATATCACGGCGATATTATCCCCGAAGAAATCAAAGGCTGATTTGGAACCCACAGGATCATCAAAGTGCCAGGCGGCGACTGGGACGTCTGGAGCAGGAGTGCCTTGCGCGTCTTTTTCTGTCTGGCCGTATGACATCATCTGGTACTCGGCTTGGATCTCCGCCTGCGTCAAGGAACGGTTCCAGATCTTTATCTCGTCCATCGATCCATTGAACTGGAACTGGCTTTCCGCACGACCAATAAGCATGATAGCCGCGGCATTAGGAACCGCTGGACTGATATTACCTGTGCTGTCGAATACCCCATCTCTGTAAATGCTATAATTTGTGCCATTCTTTGTGACAGCGATGTGATACCAACGCGTCCCAACTGGCGTCCAAGCATTACCTAGCACACTATTACCTCCAGTCGCGGCGGAATTGGTGTGGAATGCAGTCTTGCCGTTGGTGTACCAGAAGATCCACTTATTCACCGTCCCTTCCCCCTCATCATGTGATAAGAAGGCTTTTGAACCGGTAGAATCTATGATCTTCGCCCACACTGATATAGTAAAATTATCAAAAGCCCAGTCTATACTGTCGCCCGCATATACATCGGCATCTGTCCCGTTAAATAGAAGTGAACTTTTTACAAGACCGGTGAAGTTCGACACACTGCCATTCGCAAGCCCATTGTGCGCTCCAGTCGAGTCCTTACTGTCACCATCAAAATGCCAGTAACTAATCAACGACGGATTGCTCCAAGCCTCCGTACCATTGACAAACCAAGTATAAGTGGAGCCGTTCTGCGGGTCCCCATCTGCATCGGTGTAATTCCATACACCAGCCACTGCGGTTGTCAGGTTAGGGGTGAATGGAGTGATGTTGACTCTTACGACTGAAGGGGCAGCTTGGATGGTGAACTGTGGAAAGGATTGGTTTTGTGATGGAGCTGTCAGGTTTGACAATGCGGTCTGCGCATCAGTCCTGGTCCAACCTGTGATGTTCCTGCCGCTTGCGCGAAGAATTGATTTTGTTTGATTGAATGATAAGATGGTGTTTTGTCCTGACGCTTTCTCCTGCAGGAGGATTATCTCTCCTGCGATAAAAGGGGTTGATGCAGATGTTCCTGTGAATGATGCAGATGCTCCGCCTATAGTTGTCACGTTGATGCCCACACCAGGAGCTAGAACATCTAGCAAGACGCCTCTGTTAGTGAAACTAGCGATATTGTCCTGCTTATCAGTCGCACCCACACTGATCGAGTAAGGTGAACAAGCCGGATAGCTGATGCCGTTGAGATAACCGTTGTTACCTGACGCGAAGACGGGGGTGATGTTGCTATCGGCCAAGACCTGCAAGATGTCGTCAATTATTGTCGGGCAGGTTGCACGATCGTAGCCGCCATTGTCTCCTATGCTGGCAGAGAGGACGGATGTGTTGGTGGTATTCAGGCAAAAGTCCATAGCGGCTATCATAGATGACAAGTAACAGTCACCATTCGCGTCACACACTTTCAGCGGAAGGATGCTCGCGTTTGGAGCGACGGCAGTTAGGATAGAGGATACCATCGTACCGTGACCGTTGTCATCTGAAGTATCGTTGTCGCCATTCACAAAGTCATAGCCTGGAATGATATTAGGGGAGAGGTTGGAATCAATCCCTGTGTCTAGAACGCAGACTATCTTTCCTGATCCTCCAAGCGAAGAATCCTGGGTGATATTGATTATCTTGAGTGAATCCTGGATCTGGGTCCTCAAGACACGATCAGCAAAGACCGCTTCGACATTCGGGTCGGATTCTAATTTTGAGAGGCCTCTCTCTGTCAGGATGGCTGTGGCCGCGCGGAATGACTTGAATTCCCTCTGGTCGGAGATATCATAGAGCGAAGGAAGGGTGAGATTCTCGTTGCCGCCAAAGGATTCCTTTGTGATGAAAGTTTTCTGGATCTTACCTCTTGCGCTGCGCTTGCCTGATTTGTATTTTATGATAACTCTTGATTCGCCTTTTAGAGTGAGATCATCCACCACGGCGCTGTCCAATTTGATCGGAGAGTTCTTGACCCTGATCTCTTGGGCGCTTGCACCAGGCTCCACCCTCACAGGCATCTGTCGGGTGATTGTCGTGTTAAGGTCACTTGCGATGATAGTGATGTTAAGCTCTCCATCAAAACCTTTCGGCACATTGATCCTCAAGATCTCATTCTCCGTCTCCGCCGTCCAGTTCTCTGGCGCTGTAGTGAGGTACACAAGTGACTGGTTCGACTGGAAATACAATGAAAGGTTGATCTCGAGAGCGGCTCCAGCTTTCGCATAGAAAGCGTCAGTCGGCGCCTGCCAGAAAATAGGAAGATCCTGTGTGATGTTGGCAACATCCTCTATAACACTGGCAGTCGGGGTAGAAAGAGTGTAGAGGCCTAGACCAAAAACAAATAACAAGACAAGCATCAGGGCAGTGACGGCAACACGTCTGGAATCAACTGGAATCAATCGGGGCAAAGACTTCCTAGAAAAAGCTTCTCTAAATGATTTGGATCGTGAGTGAAGATTAGTTGTCAGACTAGCTTGAAGGATGGCTACTTTTGAGCGGAAGATGGCACTAATACCGTCAGTACCACTGGATCTACCCTTCCTCTTTGGCCCCATCTAGCTAGCCCTACCCAGGGCTAGCATGATGGCACCTTTGTGCCTACACATTTGTAACTCTCTACCCCTAAATTATTTGATTGATTCCAGCAAAAATCCAGGATTTTTTAGTATATAAACATATCGACGGCGTGGCGACGGGTTTGTGGACGGGAGAAAAGTTATTTGGGAGATGAATGATGGATAAATCGAAAATTGGGGTTTCGATTAGAGATATCACGGAAAAACCGTGATTATTGCACACTCCCGCAGTAGACAACCCTGCGAAGATATTATTAAGATGGGTGTGTCTTCATAGATTATGGAGAACAAAATCGTCGTATTCCAAGACAAGAAGATCAGGAGAATCATGCACGATGGAGAGTGGTACTTCTCTGTCGCTGACATCATCCTGGTCCTCACAGAAAGCGAAGATGAACTCGCATACTGGCGAAAGTTGAAACAACGGGAGCCTCAACTCGTGACAATTTGTCACGGGTTCAAAATCCCTGCCAAAGATGGTAAACTTAGGGAGATGGATTGTGTCAACACAAAAAACGCATTCCGATTGATACAGTCCATCCCATCCAAGAAAGCTGAACCGTTCAAGCTATGGCTGGCACAGGTAGGATATGAACGTGTGCAGGAGATTGAGAATCCAGAGCTATCTCAAGACCGTATGGTTCAACTTTACAAGATGAAAGGGTATTCGGATTCGTGGATTGATAAGCGGATCCGAGGCATCGCAGTAAGACAAGACCTTACCGAAGAATGGATGAAACGAGGAGTTGAATCGCAAGAGGACTTCTCAATCCTCACCGCCGAGATATCAAAAGCATGTTTTGGCATGACCCCACTCGAGTACAAGAAACACAAAGGTCTTGGCAAGGAGAATCTGCGCGACCACATGACCGATCTCGAATTGATATTCACCATGCTCGGAGAAGCGTCAACCACGGAAATCGAGAAAGCGCAAGACCCAAAAACAATCGACGAACACAAGGAAGTCTCAAAACAAGGAGGGCGCATTGCGGGAAATGCGAGAGCCGCGCTTGAATCGAGGACAAAACGGAAAGTAGTATCCGATCAGAATTATCTGGATAGACCGGAGAACCAAAAACGGATTGAATAAGTTGTCTACCGCCCGCGGAGGACCATATCCGTGATAGGCCCTTCTGTATCCTAGAAATCTATTGGATCATATCAATGCACAAGCGGTCGATTTGTCTTCTTGGGAGGCTGTTTCAATCTCACCTGCCTTGTCGCCTTCTTGATATCCGAGATTGAATGCTTGACATTCCTCAATGGAGTGAATCTTGGCGCCTTCAGCGGCCGAGGAGTATGCGTTTTTAGCATCACCAAGACATCCTTGATCTTTTCCTTATGCCAAAAGCCGCCAAGCAGCCTCCTCTTGATGGACAGGTCTTTTGTGAAATGGCTCTCAAGGTCATCAAATACGGACCGGCTTTCGAGATCGATAGGCTTGACCTGTTTTGGTGGATGCGTCAATGCCGCAGATCCCTCTCTCACAGGCCATAACTTACCCCAGAAGCCCACATCTTTTTTCAATGATGATTCCAGATCGGAGAAGGATGATCGGCCAGCGGTATGCGCCGGGATTTTCTTCTGCGGGATTTTTCGCCCTGATCCGGTTTTGCGTGAAGAGTATGCTTTGAAGATATCGAAGAGATGGCTAAGGATCTCTTTTATCTTTGGAGACACTACTGATTTTGACGCAGGCTTGAAATAAACCTTGGGTTTGACGAACCAACGATCGACAAAGAAGCCCACATCTTTCTCAAGCGCTTTCTCCAGAGAATCGAGTGAATTGGCCTTCTTCGCGCTATTTTTGGAAGAGGTATGATCCTGCCTGCGAGAGACTTGTTGTCTGGACATAAACCACTTGTCGAATAACGTAAGCTTTGTCTTGATGCCTTGCTCGATAGAATCCAATGACGGCCTCCTGGATCTTGCATGCGTCGTTTTGAGTGATTTTGGAGACGCGGCAAACCGACTTTGCGCGATCCCGGATAATCTAGCGCGGAATGACTGGATGGATCTTCTTATCGAAGATGGATCTGGAATGTTGAATTTGAGATGTTTGATTTTGTGCAAAGCGAATTTTGGCATGCTGAACTTCGGAGCTCTCAAATTCTGGAGGGGGAATCTGGGAGCTTCCAATCTTGGGAAGGAAACTTTTGGGGCTGTGAATCCTGGCAGCGCCTTCCTGCATGCGATGAGCCATCGATCAAAATATGTGAGATCCTTATCGAATTCTTTCTCTAGAGATGCCAAAGTCGGCCGTTTGGGGATCTTTGGCAGCTTAGGCTTCTTGAAATCTGTGAATGATATCCCCAATGACTTTCTAACTGTCTTTATCGACCCCAGGAATTTCACTTTGGTTTTTCTCAAAACCTTTTGGGCTGATTTCACTCCGTGCGCCAGATGTTTTTGAAGCCTTAATCTAGGAAGCCTTATTTTTGTAAGCTTGGGCAGGGAGAGCTTAGGCATGGCGATCTTGACCATGCGAAGTTTCGGCAGGGAGAACTTACGCATGGCGATCTTGACCATGCGAAGTTTTGACAGGGAGAACTTAGGCATGGCGATCTTGACCATGCGAAGTTTTGACAGGGATAGTCTTGGCGTCTTGAATCTAGGCATGGACCACTTTGATATGGCCACACCAAGCTTGCGCAGTTTTGGAATACTAATCTTTGGTATAGAGAGTTTTGACAGGGTATATTTGGGCAGGCTGAACTTGTGCCAATCAATCTTTGGAGCATGCCAGGATGATTTCGGCCCTGTCTTTGGCTCTCTGGACAGTCTGGATGGAGATTTAGCTTCAAGAAGCTTCTTTGCTCTCCTCAACGCGAATGGATTCCAATAGGCGCTAAACAAGGGGCTCTTGATCTTTCTAAATTGCAGCTTGTCCCACCATGTGAGATTAGCATCGAGATCCCCCTCTAGATTCCTCAAGCGCGAAAGATTTGGATCCTTCTCAAACAGAGCCTTTCTAGCCTTGTTCAATCTAGACGGCTTATAGACAGTGAAAAATGATCGAAGCGACTGCCAGTACGATCGCAGCCTGCCAGAACCGAAAGGCTCCCGCTCCTTGAAACGGATATAGGCAAGAGATGCGATGACACCCAACGCCATCCAGAAGAGGTAAAGCGAATAAGAGCGATGCCCAACAACACCTTGGACAAAGGATGCGCGGCAATCCTTTGGACAAGACGATTCATCCTCATCCAAACCACACACGCCATTACCGCAGCCACAGCCAGCTATGCTTCTTGCCTGCGCCCTGCTGATAGGCTTACCTACTATGACTAACACATCACCGTCCGAACAATCCTTCATCTTCACACGGACATACTGGTTGAAACCAAGGATCGGAGTCTTGGAAGACTTCGAGAGACTTTCTGCGAAACTCTTGAATATCGCCTTACGCGCAGAGCTCTTTGTGATGATCTGCGTATGTGTGGTATTAAGCTCATAATAATCCCTGCATCTGTCGCTTAGCAAGGCACCCCCTATCTTAGCCGCGCTAGTGACGCTTGTCAAGCCGTCATTCGCCTCGCTAAAAGACCCGGACGTATCGATCCCCGGCAAAGACATATGCTCTGTGCCGGCGATCGCTACATAATCGACGCCTTCAACCCGCGGGATCTGCTTGCCGGTCTTGAGCTCCTCGATCAAACGTGTGTTGAGATTAAAAAGAGGGATAAGAGCGTTCTCATTGAGGAAGAGATCGGCTGATGACTCGATGGCATCCACCACAGGAGAACCCTCATTAGGCCCAGCGATGAGCGTCGCTGTCGAGACCTTGCCAAGGAAGGAATACCTCCCAGGGCTATCCTTATTTTGGATATCCGCATCATGAAGCGCCTGCTGGACCACCAAAGAACCAAGCGAATGACCGACCACAACTATA
>CAYHWL010000081.1:0-7107 GCA_964359785.1 uncultured Methanosarcinales archaeon
TGAATTCGACTATGACTACTCCCGCGTTAGCATCGCCCAAAACAGGCCCGTTTCCAACCCCCACATTCACCCTCTCGATAGGTTTAGTGCAAGATATCAAAAAGAGCAATGACATGGTAACAAGCAGGGTTTTTATGACATCCATAATCGCACCATACCCAGCCATCATAAAAACCTTGTGGATGGCAGATCCCTACTCCCCAATCCCTTTCAAGAACCCTCGGACATCGAGTTTAGAGAAGTCCCCAAGCGGTGAATCCTGTCCGGGCCTCATCCATTCTTTTAGCTGTTTTCCTGCGCGTGGTGATCTAAACCATTCTAGGCCGCAATCAGTCCGCAGCGTACTCGTCATCTCTGTCGAACGCATGAATGCCAATAGATAGCTTGGCACGTACATAAGCGATTCTGGCAGTATGTGGTGCAACTGCCAGTATGCCCCAGGCATCCGTATCCCCATACACTCTTTGATGTGCTTTGCGTACAGATCGTCCCATTTCTCGAATGGCACTTTCTTGTTATATGTGTCTATCCGGAAAAGCGAGTTTGCGCAGTAGAATGATATGGCGTAGAGGTTGTGGAACTTGTTTCGTCGAACGAATTCATCGGCGATATCTGTCTTGAGGCCTAATTCGCGTGTCAGATAGTGGGTATCGCACAGCGCGTCTTCATACCACGTCGAAAAACTCTCTGCGAGGCCCATGCTCAAGAGGTTCCGTGAGGCATAGGGTAGTTTGGAGTCGATATTGACAGCATGGATAGCGTGCCCAAACTCATGGTACGCCGATACCGCTGTGTTGAGCGGATTCTCTTTTTTGAATGACACCCGCACATCAGTTGGTGTCCGCACAAAGGTGCAAAATGGGCTGGGATACTTTCCAGGCCTATCCGCGTCGTCTAGTTTGATGCTGGAGGGGTCAAGGCCCATGTCTTTGAGCGTCTGTATGCAGTGTCCAAGACTATCTACTTTGGCAAAATCTTTAGAAATATCCTCATAGATCTTGTTCCTCATGCAGTAGAAATCATCATGATACTCCGGGTCTCGTCCAAAGAGTTTCTGTGTCCATTCCGCGAATTGTTCTTTGAAAAGTGGCTTGGCGGCGTCACGCAACTCCTCGACTATTCCGCGGAGCCTATCCACCGTGATGTGATGATGTTCCACGAAGGTCTTGAGCGGGTCCGTCCCATTGGCCTCAAATACCCCCATCGCGCGATCGAACCGGTGCTTGATGAGCGGTGTGATGGCAGGCACTTTCTCGATGAATGTGTCGAATACCTCTTTGCGTGATCTATCTGGTGCCGTGCTTGCCCATTGCCTCCATGTGGTCCAGCAGATCGGTTGTCCGTCTATCTTGCTTGTGGAGCATATCTTAGTCTTGCGCGCTTCTTCAAATTCAAGCGAAGCGTCTACGGCATTGGCTGACGACACACAATCTAACGCGTCGATGAATATCAGTCGGGGTTCGCTTCCGTTCGATAAGAACTTCTCATGATGCGCTCCATTCTTGGCTTCAAGCGCTTTGATTGTCTCTTCAGAATACGGCAGTCCTACTCGCATCTTCCAATATTCATCACCAAGCTGCGCGCGCAGGTCCTCGGCTTCTTTGCTCCATTTGTTTAAGTCCATAAAGACTTATGGCCACATACCAGATTATTAAGATTTGGAAAATTCCATATATAAATCAATAAGTTTAAATGTATGTTTAAACTATAATCCTCCATGACCGTCAAGACTATCACCATAACTGAGGATGCGTATGGCATCTTACGGAACGCAAAAATAGGCGATGAGAGTTTTAGCGAATTGATCAATCGGATAGTGCCAAAAACAATGAAAGTGAAGGATATCATAGGAGCGTTAGGTGGAGGTCCAAAAGAAGCGGATGAATTCAATACGCGTATCAAAGAGCAACGTAAAGAATTCAACAAAAGCTATGAAAGGAGGATGAAGGATGTTCATTCTGGATTCAAACGTGATGATTGAACTGCTTGAAGAGGGCAAAAGACACACTAAACTGATGGCTCTTCTAGGTGAAGAAACTCTTGTGACTACATGTTTTAGTGTTCACGAGATCTTGACCGGAGCGAATACACCTAGAAAAAGATTTGTTCTCGAGACTATCCTTAGCGCGTGCCAAGTTCTTGATTTTGACAGGAAATGCGCTATTGAAAGCTCTAAGCAGATGACCCAGCTAAAGAAAAATGGTCAATTGATCGACAGTATAGATGTTTTTATCGCGAGTATCTGTATGACAAAAGATGCCACGCTAGTCACTTGTGACAAAGATTTCAAGAGGATCGAAGGCCTCAAGCTCCATCTTGTCGAATGAATTAAATACCCCATATCCCACCCTAAGCCCATGCACTGGAAGGAATGGATCTATGCTGTTTTGTACTCCTTTAATCCTCTTTTGTACAAGAAGGTCTCGGATGCGCCTCCTAAGGAGATGCTCCATCTTATGCGCAAGACCCTGTTTTGGTCATTTACTGCCATGATTCTCATTGCCATCCCAAGCCTTGCAAGCATGCCCTGGACGCTCCAAAAGACCTTGGATGATTTCGACAGCCTCAAGTTCACTGGTGACGTCACGACAGCCCAGCCGATAGCCATCCCCGCGGATGACCCCCAGCTTGTGATAGATTTCTCTGACGGGAAGGTTTACGAAGGGGAGCGTATGCTTCTCACCAAAGGATATTTCTACTTCCAGACCCCCATTAGTCCCAAGAAGATCAATCTGAACATGATCAAAGATCCACTCTCGTATAGATGGGAATTTTCATTGATCCTCACCCTCATCTTTGTGTTATGGCTTCCAAGCCTTCTGATCTATGCTTACTTTGTCACAGCGCTAAAGTATTTCTTGTGGCTTGCGCTCTCGTCCCTGATAGCCACCGTCCTCATCCGTCTGATACTCCTCTCTAAGATGAAGATGAGAAAGATTGTCAATATCTGCGCTTACGCCCTCATTCCCGTGATGATCCTTGAGGTCCTCACACTCCCATTCAACACAGGGTGGCTCTTCCCGATTTTGGATTTCTTCGGTTTCTCTATCAATATCGTGAGTGTCCTGCTCCACGCGACGCTCGCCTGTTTTGGTCTTATCAGTTTGGAGAAAGAGATCCGCTTTGAGGTCCATGACAGAAGAGAGCCAAGATACTAAAAAAAAGGAAAAAGTTTTAGTCTAGATTCGCGTCGACATCCGCTAGGGATCTCTCGACATCATCCATCGCGATGGTCCCAAAGTCCACTTCGCCTATGTCGAGTGCTTCCCAGTTGATATCGCTTTGGATGCGTTGCTCTTGCACTAGATCCGCGTTTCCTGTGCTTGTTTGGACAGGTGTCTTACTGCATCCTGCGGCTAGCGCCACTATCATCACCAGTAGAAATATTGGGGTTGCTTTCATTGTCCCACCTCGATTCCATCTTTTTTGCTCTGGGCCACGATTTTCTTCAAGGTCTCTTTTGCGGCGTTGATCTTCGCTTTGACCACAGCCAATTGCTTCTTGTCATTGTTTTTTATCATGGCGTCATATGCTGTCTTGGCCTCTTCTATCTGGCTGTGGAATATGTCCACGAGTCCGGATACGGCAGTGACGTTTTTGCCGCTCGCCTGCGCCTTTTCGATTGAGCTGTCAAGTCTAGATTCCATCTGCGCTGTGCGCACTAGCACTCCAACTATCCTAGCGTTCACTATCTTCTGTTCCTGGCCAGACAAGGTAGACTTTGCCATTTGCACTGCATTTTTCAGGTTGAGAAGGGCGAGCTTGGTCTCTTCCTTGGTAGCGTTCTCTGATAGGTTTGTGACAGCCGCCCTAGCTGCGTTCACTTTAGAGATAGCCAAGTCAATTTCGATGGTGCTGTTTTGTGCTTCGACCTCATTAAGGTCGCTTTCGGATTCTATATTGGCTTTCGCCCTCTCAAGCGCGGCGAGTGTGGCATCGCTTGCGTCTAACATAGCTTCTCTACCTTGGTTGCGCACTTCCTTGCGCAGTTCCTTGCATTCTTTATCGCTCTTGCACTGATTTATCTTGCCTTTTATCACGCTCATATTGCTTGCGTGCTCTTGGAATTTGGCTTTCTTGGATTCGATCTCCTTTGTTCCCTGCCCTATTTTCTCCTGCGCTTTCTCGAATGTTTTCTTCACAATCTCCCTTGCCTTGTTCGCAGGGCCTGCGATGAATTTTTTCATCTCTGGCAATTCTAAGAGTTTTTCCCGCCCCCTTGCGCGTTGCGCGACTTGCATTGTGATATTGTCTTTGTAATCTTTGATAGTCCGATCAAGCTCTTGGATTATCGCTGCGCGTTTCTTGACAGCTTCTACACATTTGGTGTCATTGAGCGTTTTGCACTCATCTAGTGCGCCAGCGATCTGTTCCTTGACGTCTTCCTTGCGGTTCTTTATCTCTTCCCGCGCTTTCTCAATGTCATCTTTGATAGAATCGCGCAATTCTTTTCCTTGCTCGATCTTCTCTTTTGCTTTGGCTTCTATGGCGGATTTTTGTTCCTGCCATTTGTCTTTTGCCATGACTGGCACTGCCATGACTAGTGCCATGGCCACGATAACAAATATCCATTTGAATCCCATTGTCCTGCCTCCGCGGTATCTCTCCGCAATAAACCAAGTGATCGGTGTTTACTTTAAATATACACTTTCCAAAGCATTGGGAATGGCCTCTAAAAACGCCAGATTCGTGGGAATGAAGCTTTATTGACCATTTCTGGAGGTTAACGAATCCTTATAAAGAGCGTGATCTTGAGCTTCCACATGAGAACGTATCTGCTCTTATTCCTGCTTTTGGTCCCAAGCGTATTAGGGGCCCAGGTGCACGGGGATCTCTATGACCTTTATCTAAATCCGATAGACCACGCAGTCGTGTCAGTAGATACGACGCCTATCCAGAGGTTCATCATCACCAATCACTCCTATTCTATCAATCTGCCAAACGGCACTTTCACTCTCCATGCGCAAAGCCTGCAAGGGCAGTTTGTGACGGGCACAGCGCAAGAGTCTATAACCATCACCCATGAAGGTGACTATACTATTGACTTTATCATAGCGCCAGACCTCGATCAGGGGCTTGAATTGAATGATTCTGATTTTGACCTGTCTTCCACCGAGGTAGAGCAGTCGGGTTCAGCTTGGCCATTGGCGTTGGCTATCTTTGCCATCCTTGCGATATTTCTCTTTGCCAGACGAAAACAGACCAAAGACTCACGGCCAATTCACGACGAACCCGCCCCTAGATCCCCATCCACGGAAACAATCGAACCCACCGATATCGATAAAGCATTAGACATCATCAAAAAAGAAGGCGGCAGGATATCCCAGAAGGACCTAAGGGCCCACTTCCCGTTGTCTGAAGCCAAAGTCTCTCTTATGATCGCCGAGATGGAACATAAAGGTCTCATCCAGAAATTCAAAGTAGGAAGAGGTAATGTGTTGGTAGCCAAACAAGCAAAGCTTAAGTAAGACTAAATCCAAATATGGATTATGATAAATCCAAAGAGTGGTAAAATTTCACCTATCCTCCTATTGAACCTCGTTGGCTTCGCGTTGATATTGATATCTGCAGTCATCCTAAGGTATACTACTGACCCATTTCTTCAGGTAGCCTCCGGATTGATTGGAGCGTTGGGCTTGGCAGTATTGGGGATTGCACGCATGATTACAGGTTTGACACTATGATAGATCAGCAAGCTGTGGGAATCGCATTGGTTTTCCTAGAGGCGATTGCGATAACTCAAGTGAAGAAGAAATATGTTGTGGGGCTCACCCTGTTCGCCATCTTGACGGTCACGTATTTTTTCATTATCGGATCGATTAGGTGAACGAAATATGTCGTCTCCCTCCTTCATCAGACACCCTAGACAGACCTATAACGAACTTCTAAACGAGATGATCCAAGTATTCAAGGCTGTGAAGAGCAGGAACCATTATGATGAATTTCTGCACAAGATCCAGCAGGCGAAGATGAAAGAGTTGTGGGATGACAAAGAGGATGAGGCTTGGCAGGATGTATAGTCCGGGAGATGTGGTTTTAGCAGACATCCAATTCATCGATACTTCTGCGGTCACAAAAGGACAAAATAGATTACCTTTTCTTCACGCCGCCAGCATATCCCCTGGCCCCTAAATCACCAAGTGAGAAGATATACTTCGTTGAAGGATACTGTCCTGACGAGATGCTCACCATGCGTATCTCTGCCTGATCTCGTGCAAGATCAGCAGGTCTGCTCTTGCCGTAGGGCACTATCGACATACGCTGTTCTACATGGAACGGAAGCGCTTGTTCCCCTAAGATCCCATTTGCCAGGCGGTGATAGCCTTCGTTCATCCACAGGTCAGGATGCCATGATCTATGCCATGGTATTGTCCTTGTATCAGGAGCTGACAAAGCTTTGTCTACTAACATTCCCCTGTCTACTCTATAACTCTGTCCAGGTGAGAGATGCATGTTGCCATATAGACCAAAATTTCGATCACTGATGGAGAGTAGTTTCCTTTCCCCCTCCCAGTGTATGATCGCTGTCGTGCAGGTGACAAAAGGCGTGCCTATGATCCATGAACCCTTGCCTTCTTCTAGGAATATCAATGCTTCTCTTGCGCTCCATATGCGCGCTTGAGCCCCAAAACAGCCTAATTGTCCTGGCCCTATCTCTTCTTCAGACATCCTGATGAAATCAAGCTCGTCATAGCTGCAGACGGCCTCTTCAAGTGTGTCACTCATTTTCCCCACCTCTTTGGATCGACAAGAAATGTCTTCTAATCGCCGCTCTGCAATACCATGATATCTTCAGTGTTGAGCTTCTCTCCTTTCTTGAGTTTCTCTTCGACAGCGGCGCGGCGTTGCGCGAGGCGTTTCATATTATTATCGCGGTCTTTTGATTCTTCTTCGTATCGTTTCTTTTTCTTCTCTTGGACGTCTTCTGCGGTTATGCCTGCGAGTTTCTTGTACTCCTCATTTAGGTTGGTGTACTCTTCCTTCTTTGTCAAAAATTCGTCATGGAGTTTCTTCTCTTGTGCTTTGAGATCGTCTATCTCTTTTGACACGACAAGCACTCCTTCATGTTTTTGCTGCGAGCCTTTCGCGGCGTCCTGTATGATTTTG
>CAYHWL010000082.1:0-6996 GCA_964359785.1 uncultured Methanosarcinales archaeon
TGTTGTGTGACAATCTCTCTCGTGCTTTAGATTTGAGAGGCAGCATGAATGTTCAACTCAGATTAACTCCTCGAGGCCCGATGGTGTTTGAAATTAACCCGCGTTTTTCCTCGACGGTTTACCTGCGACACTTGCTCGGATTTCAAGATGTAAAATGGGCCATAAATGAAAAACAAAACAAAAAAATTTCTTATCGACCTCCATTGAATGGCACAAAAGGATTGCGAGTCAGTACCTTTCAAGTGATAAAGGAAAAAATATGACAAATGAAATCAAGGTCGGAAAATTTTCAATAGGGAGAAGTCAACCCCCATTTGTTATTGCAGAGATGTCGGGCAATCATAACCAGTCTCTTGATCGTGCGCTCGCGATTGTTGATGCTGCAGCGAATGCCGGTGCCCACGCTTTAAAGCTTCAAACCTATACAGCAGAGACAATGACTCTTGATATTCGGGAACGAGAATTTTTTATCAAGGATACTAAGAGTCTTTGGCAGGGAAGATCTCTCTATGAGTTGTATCAGGAGGCGCACACGCCTTGGGAATGGCACAAGCCCATCTTTGATCGATGTCAAGAAAAGGGTTTGGTGTATTTAAGTACACCTTTTGATAGCTCCGCTGTTGATTTCCTGGAGGATTTAAAAGTTCCTCTTTATAAAATAGCTTCTTTTGAAAACATTGATATCCCTCTCATTCGGAAAGTCGCAAAAACCGGCAAACCTATCATTATTTCGACAGGCATGGCCTCGATTGAAGAACTCGATCTTACTGTTAGATCTGCACGTGAGAACGGATGCAATGATTTAATATTACTAAAATGTACGAGTTCTTATCCTTCGATTCCCCAGGATTCAAATATTCAAACGATTCCTCATCTTCGAGATATGTTTAATGCTGAAGTCGGTTTAAGTGATCATACGATGGGCCTTGGAGTCGCATGCGCTTCTGTTGCTTTGGGTGCAACCGTCATTGAAAAACACTTTACCTTGAATCGTGCCGACGGCGGAGTTGATTCAGCATTTTCTCTCGAGCCAAGTGAGTTATCCGCATTAGTTGTTGAGACGACGAGAGCATGGCAGGGATTGGGTAAAATCTCTTATGGTTCAACAAAACCCGAAGAAACTTCAAAAATATATCGGCGCTCTGTTTATATAGTTCAAGATTTAAAACCCGGTGATATTTTAACCACTACAAATTTGCGATGTATTCGGCCGGGGCTAGGTTTAGCACCAAAATACTTTGATATCCTACTTGGAAAGAAAGTTAAGCAGAACGTAAAGAAGGGGACCCCTGCCTCGTTCGATTTGTTTTAAATGATTCTGCGAAAGACAGGTTTGCATTCCTTGCCAACCAAAAACTTATCAACCCCAACTTCAAGCGCCTGAAGATAAATATCAAGAGTTTCACCTAAGCACTGAGCAAAAAAATCGACATCATTTTTTTTATGGCTGAAGCTTGGGAGTAGTATCCCTTGAAAGAGCACTCCACGCTGGATCATCTCTTGGAGGGCAAGAGTCCTCAGTTTTGCATCGGGACTCCCTGTTTTATTTTTAAAAATGAGCGATGGCATCCAGTTACAATGGACGACTTCAATAAAAGAGGTGCATTTTTTTGCATCAACCACTTTCTGCATTTCCTTTGAGCAATAGTCTCCTAAAGAGTGCATGTGACTAATAACATCGTGTTTTAAAAATTCATCAATCGTCGCAATCGCGGCGGCCATCGCATGGGTTTCGCCGCCATGGGTGGTTGAGATGAGAAAAACCTTCTCCTCACCCTCATGGAGAATTCCCCCAAGTTCCATAACTTCACGAGTCCCGGTTAGAGCACAAAAAGAAAAACCATTGGCAATCCCTTTTCCCCAGGTGGCCATATCAGGCATCACCTTGTTGCGCGCGATTGTTCCCGGCATGCCAGTTTTGAACCCGGTCACCATTTCATCTTGGATAAAAAGGGCACCATTTTTTTGGGTGATTCTTATCGTTTCATCAATATTAATAAACTGAGAAGGATGATTTTTTTCGGGCTCGCTGATTACGCAAGCAATCTGGCCGGGATATTTTTCAAAGAGCTTTGTCAGAGATGTGAGATCGGTACTTTTGTAGGTCACGGAAAGGTTTTGGATTTCCTCCGGAATGCCTCGGTTACAAGCAGTCTTACCGATGAACCAGTCATCAAAAGAATAAAAGGGATGATCCTCGGGGAAGGCAATGAGTTTCCGGCCGGTGTAGGCGCGCGCCAGTTTAGTTGCAGCAGTTGTGGCGGCAGAACCATTTTTTGCAAATTTAACCATCTGGTGGCAGGGGATGAGCGAGAGAAACTTTTCTGCCATTCCCACTTCTAAGCAAGATGGGCGCTGGAAATTGACACCTTTTTCTAATTCCTTTCTGACTCTGTCTAAAACGGGTTCATAGGCATGACCTAAACTTACAGAGGTAAGACCCATGGAACAATCAAGATATTTATTACCATCCAGATCCCAAATATAGGCGCCTTTACCGTGCGAGATGGCGGCAGGAGAGAGAGAGGGGAATTGATCGTCGCCCTTTGAGTAAGTATGGGCGCCGCCAGGAATCAGTTTGTGACTTTTCTTTCGATACTCAGTTGATTTGTCGAAATTTAATCTTTTCATTTGTCGCGCTCCAATGATTTTACATAACCAAGATTTCTCTCTTCGGCCTTTATCTTATCAAATATTTCTTTGTGCTGTTCAATGCAGGAAACATAGTCGGGCCACGGACGTTGATCACCAATCAGCTCGACGAGTTTTTCAATGCGCGCAAAATCATCCTGTGTGTCGACCGTCAGACGATATTGGGCATAGTTAAGGTCATTCTCAAAACAGCGAGACTGAAATTTATCTTTCCCAAGAAAAGTTGAATTTTTCCAGATGTACGCAGAGACATGCTCTCTATCTGACTTCAAGGTGGCCTCATGCCAGGCCCGTTCCAGTGCAGATGCCTTGAAAATTTCGACATCGACGCCATCGGGAAAGGTAGGATTTAAGGTATTGGAAACATAATCACATCCACTTTCAAAAAAAAGTTTTATTACAGAATCGATAAGCATAGGATCGATAAGGGGGCAGTCGGATGTAACACGCACAATGGCATCGGCGCCAAAGACTTTGTAGGCGGAGTAAAATCTGTCGAGGACATCATACAAATTACCTTTAAAAGTTTTCACTCCAACGATGTTGGCGACATCGACGATGGCCTCAGACCCAATTTCTTCTGTCGTTGCAACGATAAGTTGATGAATGAGCTTCGAACGTTTCACTCTTTCAAGATGCATTTGCAGCAATGTTTTTTCACCAATCTTTTTTAAGACCTTATTCGGTAATCGTGTTGAGCCTATTCTGGCCTGGGTGATCGCTAAGACTTTCATATCCAATTCCCAGGATTAAGGAGCGCGGCATCTTCAATCTTTATTTTCTTCAATTGATTTAATAGCTCAGGAGTTAGGCTTTTACTTTGTGCCGAAAGGTTGCTTTTCAATTGTTCAACCGTATCCACACCAATCAATACTTTATCAATAAGAGGATGATTGAGTACAAATGAAAGGGCCAAGTCCGCTGTCGAGAGATTATGGGATTCTGCCAAAGCTTGGATTTGTTGCACCGGAGCAGCCATGGTTTTGAGCTTCCCCGTAAATTTCTCCTGCTTCATTAAAAAGAGGCCTTGCAAAAATGCCGATCTTGCATAAAGCACTTTGTTATTTTTCTTCGCCTTTTCCATAAGGCGCAGCTTGCTGTCACGAGAATCAAAAAGATTGAAGGGAAGCTGGATAACATCAATATGAGGGTTATTAGCGGCGATGGACAACTCTTCATCCGTGTAAATTGAAACCCCAAGATTATTTATGATCCCCTGAGACTTCAAGACTTTTACTTCGTCAAAATGCTGAAAGGGTTTAAAATCTTCGAATTTATGAAAGTAATACCCAAGCAGTGTCGTTGTTCCGAGTCGCTTAAGTGAATTTTGCAAATGCTGCGTGATCGTTGAACTACCATCTAGTGTAAATTTACTCATCAGTTGAAATTTTTGGCCACTGATTTGAAAATATTCCGCCAAACGTTCTTGGGCCATTCCATACCCATCTGCTGTGTCGAGTTCGTCAATCCCGGCCTTGCAAGCATGATCAAGAATGTTGAATACCTGCTCCTTGCTTGGAGCACCGTCATCATTATTGATGCCATAGTTAAGTCCGAACTGTACTGTTCCAAGAACAAGCTTCATGGGTTAACTTCGGTAAAATGACTTGATGGAATCGACAATCAACTGCATTTCGGTGTCTTTCAAAGTTGCATACATCGGCAGCGCCAAAGCCGATTCGTAATATTTATTGGTCTCGGGCAAAACATCATTCCAATTGTGAATTTTTCGGTAAAATGGCTGCTGATGAACTGGGATGTATAACACTTGAGAGAAAATATTCCGTTCTCGCAGGTAGTCATAGAGCGCTTTGCGATTGTTAGCGCGACAAACATAGAGGTGATAAGAGTTCTCGAAACGAGCGTTCGTCTCCGCAATAAAAAAATTCTTCAGGCCTTTAAGCTCAGTATTATAAAATTTTGCGATCTCTTTTCGACGGGCCAGGAAAGAATCAATTTTCTTTAGCTGTGAATACGCCAGAGCGCAATTGATATCTGAGAGGCGGTAATTATAACCTAAGTCTTGCATCTCATAATACCAGCCGCCGTGAGACTCTTGAGTAAATAATGCGCTATCTTTAGTAATGCCGTGAGAGCGAAGGAGCGCCATCTTATCAAATAAATCTTTACGATTTGTAGTGATCAGTCCACCTTCACCTGAGGTGATGTGTTTAACCGGGTGAAAAGAAAATACGGAAACATCGGCAAATTTACAATTCCCGGTTTTCTGCCAAACTCCCTTTGAATCCTTGAAGCGAGCGCCAAGAGCATGACAAGCGTCTTCAATGATCCATACCCCATGCTTGCGCGTGATTTCCGCCAGACGCTCTAGATCTATCGGGCATCCGCCGAAATCCACTACGATAACACCTTTGAATTCGCCTGGTTTCGAGTGTGCTAGTTTTTCTTCAAGTTTATTGAGATCCATTAAGTAGGTTTTGGGATCAATATCAACAAAGTCAATTTGCCCTTTCTCATAGAGAACTGAGTTGGCGGTTGCCACAAAAGTATTTGAGGTGGTTAAAACCTTTTCGCCGGGTTTTAAACCTAAGGCCTTCACTGCGAGGTGAAGACCGGCGGTGCCGCTGGAAACTGCCAGACCATAAGAAGCATCAACATAGGAAGAAAAAAACTCCTCAAAATCAGTAACTTTTGAACCTTGAGTGAGATGAGATGAGCGCAGGACTTTGACGACTGCTTCAATATCATCTTCGTCTACAAATTGTTTGGCGTAAGGAATGGGTTCCATTTAGACCTCGTGGACGTGCTGTTTGATAAGGCTACGAAGCTCTTCACAGGTATGCCACTCAGTATTTTTATCTGAGCTATATTGAAAACCTTTTTCGACATATTTGGCATTAAATTCGGCCATAAATTCCTTAATACTCCAGGCAGGGGTGCCCGGCAGGATGACATAATATTTTCCGCAATCCACTGTATTGAGGGAGTCGCTGGAGGTAATCATTTCTTCATGGAGTTTTTCACCCGGTCGAATGCCAATGACTTTCAACTTGCAATGGGGCGCAACGGCTTGGGCCAGAATATCAATTTTGTAGGAAGCGATTTTGGGAATAAAAATTTCTCCACCCCATGCATGGGTTAAAGCATAAGTAACCATCTCAATACCTTGTTCCAAGGTAATACTAAATCTTGTCATCTCCATGTCAGTGATGGGTAAAACACCATCTTTCTGTTTCTTCATAAAGTAAGGAACAACAGAACCTCGTGAGCCGAGAACGTTACCGTAGCGAACAACTGAAAATAAAAGATCTCTTGTACCTGCCATGCTATTGGCGGCGGCAAAAAGCTTATCTGAGCAAAGTTTGGTGGCCCCATAGAGATTGACCGGAGCGGCTGCCTTGTCAGTGGACAGCGCAACGACTTTTTGAACTTGAGTGGCCAGTGCGGCTTCAATAACATTTTGAGCACCTAGAACATTGGTTTTGATGCATTCAAAAGGATTGTATTCGGCTGCAGGGACTTGTTTTAAAGCCGCGGCATGGATGACGTAATGAATTCCCTCAAAGGCCCTTTTTAATCTATCTACGTCTCGCACATCGCCTATGAAATAGCGGAGTTTGTGATCATATTTCTTAAAAAAATCGTCTTCGGACATCTCAAATTGTTTCAACTCATCTCTTGAAAAGACCGCAATGCGTTTTACGTCGGGATAGCGCAAGAGAATGGTCTTAATGAATTCTTGGCCAAAAGACCCGGTACCGCCAGTAACTAAGATGTTTTTTCCGTTTAGCATGACTTACACCTGTTTTCCTCTAATAAGTGATCAAGTTTTATTTTGTTATCCACATACTTTAAGAGACCTTCACGATGCGAAACAATAATGACTGTGCAATCTTTACTAATATCTTTCAATGTCAGTGCAATTTCTTCTTCCGTTTTGTTGTCCAAGTTCGCCGAAGCCTCATCTAAAATAAGCATAGTCGGTTTTCTCAACAATGCTCTGGCAATTGATAATCTTTGTTTTTGTCCTGAGCTTAATCCATCACCATTTTCGTTCAAGCGGTAATTTAACCCGAAATTTTTTTGTCGGATGGTTTGCGCAAGTTGTGCCTTTTCTAGCGCGTTCCATAAAGCCTCATCACCAATATTTGGATTCTTGAGGCCGTAAGTTAAATTGTCCCTAAGCGTTCCTTCAATTAAAAAAGCATCAGCTCCAACATGGCCGATACGATCTCCCAAGCTTTTTAAGTATTGGTCTGCATTTTGACCGTCAATCAGCACTCGACCTTTACTTGGACTGATAATGCCTAAAATTAGCATTAAAAGTGTACTTTTCCCACAGCCACTCGGGCCTGTAATACCTAAGCTCTCATTCTTACCAAC
>CAYHWL010000083.1:0-6984 GCA_964359785.1 uncultured Methanosarcinales archaeon
CCTTGGGAAATCGCTTTCTTTCCAGATGCTATACGTTTTTATCTGCTGATGATCTTCCAGGATAGAATTTGCCTTAGAGATGATCTTCTCCGGTTCTCCAGACTCAAGGAGCAACACCGCATGCACCTCTTCACCATTTTTTCCCTTGACTCCTATTACGCATGAATCTATGACTCCTTTTTGAAGGTTCAATACCGCTTCTATATCTTCAGGATACACCTTCAATCCTTGACTTGTCGCGATCATGTCTTTCTTGCGCCCATGCAAGTATAGGTATCCGTCTTTTATTTCTCCTATATCCCCCGTCTTGAACCAACCAGACTCGAACGATTCATCAGTCTTGATTTCATCTTGATAGTACCCGCTAAAGACATTTTTGCCGCGGACTAGGATCTCCTCATCAGGATTTATCTTGATCTCCACGCCAGGAACGGCATGTCCTACGCTTCCCTGTCTATAATCATCCAGGGTATTGACAGTCAAGACGGGGCTTGTCTCGGTGAGACCATATCCTTGAACTATCCCGATCCCGCGCCATTGCGTCTCAATCTCCGTTGATATGGGCGCACCGCCTAATATGAAGTATTCAAACTGGTTTCCGAATCTCCGATGAAACATGATCCTTGATAAGAATCGGGGTCCTGGCAATAAACTTTTTAACATTGCCATCATCCTTGGTACTGTGATCATGTGAGTCACCTTTTCCTCTTTGCAGATCCTAGCGATTCCAATCGGGTTCAAGCTGTCCATATAGACTATCCTAGCTCCGTTATAAAGTGGGAACAGCATCCCGGTGGTCTGTTCGAATAGATGGCTTAAAGGCAGGACTGAACAAAATGTCTCTTGCCCATGGATGATGACCGATTCGGATAATGATTTTATATTTGCGCATAGGTTCTGGTGTGTTATCATCACTCCTTTGGGGATGCCTGTGGTGCCGGAGGTGTAGACGATTTCCAAGAGATCTCTTTCACTTGATTTTCTAGGTTTCAAGGGTTTGATAGGTAGATTAGACCCTATGTCCTCCATTATGAATCCCTTGGCCTGATGATGCTTGAGAGGTTTATATCTTGAATAAATGATAGCCTTTGGTTTTACTTCTCTTATGATTTTCATAGCTGTCGATTCTGAGAAGCCATAATCGATTGCCACGACCACCGCGCCAAGAGCTATGCAAGCGAAATAGCTCATGACCCACTGTGGAGAATTTCTTGCCCAGATTACTATTCTCTCTCCGGGTTTTACAAAAGATAATTTGCTCGCAAGTCTCAATGATCTTGTGAGGATCCCCCGATAAGTGAAGTGGAATGTGCGATATTCGGTCTTGTGGGTTATGGCCACCCCCTTTTGGATGGACAGTCTCCTTAGATGGTCGACCAATGTAGCCATGCGTTTTTCATTGGATCTATGCTTTAATATGTTTCCAATACCACAAATGCTATTGCGTAATCCTTGTCATGGCTGATGCTTATGTCTAGATTCTTTACCGCTTTGGAATAACGCGCGCTCAATTTCATTTTGGGTCTTGCGTTCTTTTCGTAGATGACTTCTATGTCAAGCCAGCTTGGTTTCTCGTTTATCGCCTTGAAGAATGCCTCCTTTGCGGCGAAGACACCTGCAAGGTGTTCTGGTCTTGGGTCCACAAGTTCACTTGGAGTGAATAGCTTCATTATCGCTGTCTCATCTTGTAAGGCTTTCTCCATCCGGGGTATGTGGAATATGTCAATGCCGCATTTCATTTTATTTCCTCGTGATTATACGCACTCCAGGTCCATAGTACTCATCGCTGTTTTGAATCTTTCTGTTTTGGATGGGTTTTTCTGCTGGTTTAGAGAGCGTAGCTTTGGTCTGTTCTTTGTATAATGGCTCACTGGGCGTCTGAGCAGGTGACATCTCAAGTATCTTGTGCCAGGACACGTTGCCGCATCTGTCGCATTTCCCGTATGGCCCCCACTTTCCGACCAGTATCTCGACGGGTCCCCCGCATACGCATTTCATATCACGCAATGGCTCGTTTCGATGTGTTTCGCACACTGGGACTGCCTGATTGTTGCGTGCGGTAGCTGGTCTTTCACAGAATGGACACTTGGTGGTTTTGGATTCTCCGTAGGTTTTCTTTCGATACATCGCGTGGAGCCTTGATGGGTAACCTTTATAAAACCTTATCCTGCCTCAGGAGATATGAAAATCGTCATGGTATTCGTAATGATGCTGGTCATCGTTTCTTCAGTGTCAGCTGTCACTGCTACGACTAGCAAGACGGGTTGGACAGCTGTGAAGGGGACTATCAATTTGCCTTCGACACAAAAGAAAAACACTACTGTGGTGGTAGTGGGCCCAGTGGCTTATTCATCAGCTAAAGGATTCAAGGGGGCTAACACTGGACCAAAAGGGTTTATTGATCTTAATCTGTCCAAGAGTAAGATAGATCTAGAGAGGCAGACCGCTGCCGCGAAAAAGACGCAGGCTGCCGCGCCTACCAAATACACTGCGCTAATCGCGGCGATGAAGCAGGCTAACACGAAAGGTTATCGTAAATACAAATGATAAGTGTTATCATCCCGACAAAAAATGAGTCTTTTTTTCTCCCTGAGTTGCTTGCTTCCCTAAAAAAGCAGAAGATCCTTATGCAGATAATAGTGGCAGACGCCTTCTCTACGGATGGTACTGTGAAGATAGCCAGACGGTTTGGTGCCAAAGTGGTGGATGGTGGCATGCCAAGTGTGGGCAGGAATAATGGAGCGAAGACCGCGAAAGGGGACATTCTAGTCTTCTTAGACGCGGATGTGATCCTTCCGGATGGTTTTCTAAAGAAGAATATAGATGAATTCAAGAGAAGAAATCTTGATTTTGCCACCACTTTTGTCAAGCCAAGAAGCGAACGCCTAGATGATCGCTGGATACATAAGTTATGGAATATTGTCTACCTCATACTCGCTAGATTCTCCCCGTTTGGTTGCGGTTTTCATATTATAGTCAAGAAAGATATCTGGGATAAGACCCGTTTTGATGCATCGGTTGTTTTGGGGGAAGACTTTGACTTTACCACCCGCGCTTCCAAAGCAGGCGCAAGATTTGGTGTGTTAAGATCCGTCCCTATCCTCGTCAGTGTGAGACGGTTGGATAAGGAAGGAAGGTTAGGCTTTATTCTCAAGGTGATTGGCGCGTATATCCATACTATTCTAAAAGGGCCGGTTAGGACTGATTTGTTCAAGTATGAATTGGGCAATCACAAGCCGAAAGCTTAAAAACAGGCAGGGGTTATGCTCGAGCATACAGCCCCGTAGTGTAGCGGCCAATCATACTGGACTTTGGATCCAGTGACCCTGGTTCGAATCCGGGCGGGGCTATCAATATTACCTTATCGGAGTACTGAAAAATGGTATCCTTAAACAAACAGATGATTTCAAGAATCAGACAATATGCAAAAGAGGAATATGCAAAAAATGATGATAACACTCATGACTGGGCCCACATCTGCTCTGTTGTGAACATAGCTAAATCAATCGCAAGAAAGGAAGGGATGGATGTGGATATAGTAGAAGTAGGAGCATTGCTTCACGATATCGGTTATCCTAGATTCAAAGAACAAAAAGAAGGATATCTCCATAATGACCACGCATCAATCTCGGCTCAAAAAGCTGAGACATTCTTAGCTCGACTGGATCTAGACAAACAGGCTATCGAATTTATCAAAGACACTATCCAGTTCCACAGCGGTAGCAATATAATCAAGTCAAAAAGCCGAGAAGCAAAAGCAGTGTATGATGCAGATAAATTAGATTTGATCGGCCCAAGAGGGTTGATAAGAGCTATTGTTTGGTATGTGAAATACGATATCCCTGATTATCCTATAGAAAAAATATATCAAAAGGCTTTGGAGGATGGTGAGAAGAACGTGTTGCGTATGCAGACAGATACGGGTAGATGCTTAGCAAAGAAGCATATGTCCTATTTGGATAATTTCAAAGCAGGTTGGGAATCAATGCATCTAAATGCAAGTGATTCTAAGAGAGCATTGGAATAACGGCGTTTATCAGTCCGCACTGCCACTTAATGCCCCGCAGTTTGTCCGCTACGGCCAAACAATCCGGGCGGGGCTATAGATAAACTCCGAACAGATGAGCAGGGTTCACCCCAGTGATACCCTGCCCTAAGATTTAAATTCAAAGGGACAATCTTTAAGTCACCTATGCACAAGCAAGACAAAATCGAAAATTTAGTCCTTTCTTATGAGGAGATTGTGTCTTATCCGCAAAGGATGTCAACAGATGGTTTAGACACCCTTGATGATTACTTCGAAAAATGCCAAGCGGCTATGAAGAGCTATAACAGTCCAGAGAAGGAAAATTACTCCCTCCCTGAATTGTGTCTTGTGATCCCCTCGATGTTTGTCTCCTTGGGCGTGGTTGGGTATTCAATCGGTGCGCTTGGAGCTGTGATTGGTTATGCTATGTCCTTGTTTCTTCCAGAGACTTTACAATCATTTTGTGCGATATATGCCGGTCTAGGAGGTATGGTCTGCTCGGCATTGTCCACATCTACCTTTACCCAAGGAAAATTAGACCAGTTCATCAATGAGTATCGCGCTGGAAGAAAAGAATATCAAAAGAACTGCACGCTAAGGATGCTTAAGAGTAGTCTGGAAGATAAGCTTGCCCAAGCGAGGTTGCCTCCGGCTTCCGAGATGATAGAATGAGATGCTCATTGTGTGAGAAGGAAATTGAGAGTTATGATAAGAGGTTCAACCATCTGTTGATAGATGAAGCTCATGAGTTTGACATCTGCCAAAGTTGTATCGACAAGTTCACGCGGTGGCAGGGGGAAGTCATCTCGATGCTGTTTCCAACAAAAGTTCTCAAAAGGTTAGGCCGCAAGTGACCGGCTCCAGTACGAAGATGGCCAATAATTTAGGTAATGGCTCTGTCTTCTAGTCTTTGCATCGAGGGTTTTTCGGGATCTTTGTTGTCAGAGACTATTCGCGGCCCATCTCCATCGTCATAGACGATGTGGTAAACCGCATTTGTGATTCTAGAAGCAGAGTCCCCGCATTCTTTTGTGAGGGTTATAGAAGACACCTTTCCGATGTATGTCTTGAAGGGCTTATCCTTTTTATACTGGATCACTTTGACGTGGTCACCGACTTGGTACAATTCTTCTACGTTGATCTGGCCCATGCCAGATAGAGTTGCATAACAGATTTTAAGCCTTATGAATCACTTATGCGTATACCAGAACATCAGTTTGCCCTTCTCTTTCTTATCCAGCCGGCAGTATCCGAATCTCTCGAATTGCACGATATCACCGACTTTGAGCGAATTGACCCCTTTCTCGGCTAGTCCCACGGCCACTCTTTTGTCAGGCATAAGCACCTCGACATCCACCAGGTCAGATGATTCTGGCAGCCAATGGATGATCATCTTTCCTTTTGACTTATACTCAGAGTGGTCTTGTGAGTGGTACTTGAATCCTTTTTTCTCTTTGACGAGATTCAGGACATCCATGAGTCGGACCATATCCCCATCTTCCATCCCTTCAAGATCGGATTTAGCCACAAAGAATTCATCTGCTGTCGAGAATTTCCTCCCTCCTTTGTGGTTCTCATGGTGAAGATCAAGTTCTACGTCACGTCCAGGCGCCCCCTCGATTTTGATCTTGACAGGGTCCGCGACGAAGAAGAATCGATTGGACACGGGATCTATCAATTTGCGGTTTATCGATTCGTAGACTGTGTTGTCGATCACGCCGCTTGCTTTCCCAAGTCCTACTGTCATGGCCAATTCATGGAACATCTCTGGCACAAATCCTCTTCGGCGCAATGCCTTGATTGTGACAAGCGAGGGGTCATCCCATCCTATGTATTCCCCGCGCTCTATGCCAGCTCGTATCTCGCGTCCTTGGGTGGTCGTCCCCTTTATCTGGTATCTGCCGATCTCTCGCACGATAGGGTTTGGCAGTTTGAGCAGTCGGCGTATCTCATCGTGCAATTCTAGTCTTAGTTCGAATTCTTTTGATCGGATGATATGCGTTATCTTGAGTCCATCTTCTATCGCTGATTCGAAATCGTACATCGGCCATGTGCAATATTTATCTTTTTTGAGGAAATGTGGGGTGTAGCTTATCCTGAATATGACTGGATCCTTCATGACGCCATTCTTACTGGACATATCTCCCACAAGTCGCAATGTCCTCTCGCCTTCCTTGAATTTCTTCCCAAGCATCATATCCCATTCTTTAGTGTTTAGTTCAACGCTGTTCTTGCGGCACTTGCAAGGTTTTTCCTCTTCTCGTGATCTCTTTACTGTCTCCTGGTCGCATGAACAGACAAAAGCGTTCTTATTTTTGATTAGTTTCTGCGCAAAATCGTAGTATATGTCCATCCGGTCGCTTGCGGCATATTCCTCGTCCCATTTCAGGCCTATCCATGCGAGGTCTTCTCTCATGGCGTTATAATACTCCATGGTGGATTTTTCGGGGTTGGTCTCTTCGAGCCTAAAGATGCATTTGCCTTGATACAGTTTGGCGTAGGTGGATTGTATGATGAATACGAGCGCGTGCCCTATATGATTGTATTTGGATGGTTCTGGAGCTATGCGTGTCACAACTTTGCCCATTTCAGCCCCTTTCAATTCAGGCAGTTTGTGCTCTTCTTTTGGTTTCTCTGCTAGCATCTCGGGCGCAAGTTTCATGAGTTCGGAGGTCTGTTTCTCGACACCTAATTTGTTCACTTCAACCACCACAAGATTGATTGTCTTGGCAAGCTCTTTTAGCCGCGTCTTGGCGTCAGGTATCTCTGTGATTATCTTGCCTATGATGGATCCCGGATTTGCTTTGCCTTCGAATTTGATGGCATTCGCAAGCACGTGTTTGCGTATCAGTGTCTTTTCATCCATGCACGATGTGAGTTTAGTCCAATATATAAATATGTTCTAGAATCTTATGAAGTTGAGTTTATCGACGTTATTGCGGGCTTTCTCTACTTTT
>CAYHWL010000084.1:0-6977 GCA_964359785.1 uncultured Methanosarcinales archaeon
CAAGAAGACGATTCCGACGAACAACAATTTCATAGAATATCACATCTGTCTGGAGGTATATTAAATTAATGAAAAACTATTCCTTGCCAAGCATCTGCTTTCTCAAAGCTTCGAGATTCTTTCTCGCCACTTCCTTGTCGAGGTTGTTCACCTTTCTCAAAGTGTCTCAATTTTAGGCTGCGGACATTATTTTCTTCAGAGCCGGTGATGGGGTTATACACAGACAGCTTTGTTATTTCTGACTATGCATGTCTGGCTTACATCGCATTTCTCTATAAAAGTCCAAGCACATCTGCCTTTATTACAATAAGCACTCATCGCCATATCATCCTTGCAGATATCAGAACATTGGTAGTCTGTACTACACTGGTTCTCTGGCTGGGTACACTCCGCTCTCCTATTCCGAGTGACGCATTTAGCATCAATGCCATACTCTTCACAGGAATAAGAGTACTCATAACTGCAACGGTTGCTCACACATTTACCTTCCATGATGTTCTTGCCATCGCATTTTGGCAGGCATTGATCATCAACGCTGCACTGGTTTTTAGGGGTGGTGCATTTGGCTGTTGCGCCTTGCATATAGCATTTCGCGTCAATGCCTTTCTCTTGGCAGGAATAGATGAATTCTAACTGGCATTTGCCAGACTTACATTTCCCCTCATACGCATCGACATCTTGGCAGGCTCCTAGACAGTCTGAATCTGCACTGCATCCCGTCTTTTCATTGGCCGAGCTTAAGAACCAGCAGAGAACAGTATTCTTAACACCCTCTGGCTTGTCACAGATCATGTCGATGAACTCTTTGTCCGTGCAGGATACCAGAAATAGGCTCAAAAGGACTATTCCGACGAACAACAATTTCATAGAATATCACATCTGTTTGGAGGTATATTAAATTAATGAAAAACTATTCCTTGCCAAGCATCTGCTTTTTTTGCTTTCTTAAGGCTTCGAGGTTCTTTCTCGCCACTTCCTTGTCTTTTCGGGACTGCTCTAGATCCTTGTAAAGGTCCTTGTTGCGCTGGATGGTATCTTGGTATGCTTTCAAGGCATCCCGGATATCCTGCTTTATCGTGTCGACTGATGCAGTGTCAATCACTTGAGGAGGATTGGTTTGTCGGTACTCTTCGATCTTTGCGATGTCTAGTTTCCCCTGTCTTATCAGCTCAATTTCTTGCGGAGTCAATTGAATACCCATGTATAATCACCAAAAAAGGGATTCTTGATGGGTTATATAAAATAAGAGGGTAAAAAATTCATCTGTGTGGCCACACGCCTGCGTGTCTAACATTGCTCCTTGGCGCCTTGCCATACCAATTCTGGACGAGACCACCCACAATCTGGTCTTGGACGAAAGGACTTTTATCCGCAAATACAGGTTTCACCGAATCGCGAGCCTTGCAGATCAAAGCGTCCTTGAACCTCTCTTGGGCGTAAATGTTAGCTATATATGTGAGCGCACCCATTGTTGCCGCCTGCTTGTAATTCAGGAAATCTCCACGGATGATATTATTGACAACGAGCGCCATCAGAGCATAGCTTGCGCCAGTTCCTTGGATAAGAAGCTTGGAATCAACATCCAAACACTCCTTATATAATCTCCCGGATGACAAAACCTGATCTTGGGCTCCCACCAAAGTAAATAGACGTCCAAGATGCACGGGGTCAGTGGCGGCTTTATCTTCTATCCCTCTATACTCCTGCATGACTGCATTTGGATCCTTGAAGAATTCATCAGTTCTCAAGAAGTTCGCAAGATCCTTGTCTTTGATAATCCCTGAAAGGTTGATAGCATGCCGTGCGCCTTGATTGATCGCACCAAGAGCGGCGCCATATCTCAATCCTTTTGTGACTTGTTCTATGATATCTCTCTGATAAAGGCCTTTAGCGAGTCCTATCGCTCCACCCACCAACGCGGCCATTCCCACAGAGATAGCGTTGTTTGCCGCTGCTCTTGTGGCCGTGTATAAGGGGGATCTTGCTCTCTCAAAGTAATCTTGGTGGCCTAGCGCCACTTTCTCAAGAGCGCTGTATGTGCCATCGGTGGTGAACAGCGCATCTGCCTCTGGGGTCAGGGCGCCTATCTCACGTGAATAGATCCTGTGCATTGTTTGTGTCAAGTCTGAATCATTTGTTTTGTTATTCATAACACGCAGGATTATTGCAGACATATAAGAATATTTGTTACAAACTCTTTTGTTTTACCGATAAATCTTTAATACAATATCGTTAATCATAAGTCTTATTAACAATCGATCATTACGCGAAAGGATATAAGGAGCGGTGAGGATAAGGGGTTATGGAAATACACCTAGCCTCGATGGAGAATATCACCTGCTGGGCATTTCGACGGGTCTGCGTCGGGGCGACAGATTCATACACAGGCATGCTGTCCATGAAGAACCTGGTGCTGCGCCATAACGCATGGAATGAGGTCGATACTTACTTTATTCCTGGGCAAAGACAGTGGATACAAGTGAATACATCAAAAGAAAAGGAGTGCGTCGATTTCTTGAAACGGTTGGAATCGCATTTAATCACGAATCCTGCCAAGGATAACGTCTATGGACTGCAGTTAAATGCGAGCTGCCCTTCTCCTGAGATAATCAAAATAGGACAAGGAAGCGCGTTAATCAAAAGAGCGACAAAAGTAACAAGCCTGCTCCGGGAGCTTTTGAAACAGGAGAAGTTCAAGGTGGGAATCAAGGTGCGTCTTGGTTTGAATAAGATGGAAGTAGATAAGAAGAAACTGATACAATTGTTTTGCGAGATAGAGAAAATAGGGGACCCAAATCTTAGCAATGTGACTGTGCATTTTAAGCATGCTGGACAGAGCTCTAGAGATCCTTATGACTATTCCATGTTGAGGGAGATAAGCGGGTTTAAGGTGCCTATTGTTGTGAATGGTGGGATAAGGACGCTATCGGATCTCGAGAGGCTTAGGTGCGGAAAGAATGTCGTCGGATTGATGATCGCCAGAGGGGCGCTTGAAAATCCTGATTGTCTTGCGGAGATCAGCAATAAAATCAACAAGACCGCCTTTCGCTCGCGAAGTTTGGAGGCAGCGAAGAAAGATTTCTATTCCGCTTGTGCGGAGCATCAGCCAAAGCCGGGGCATCTTGCCGAGATACAGAAGCACTGCAAATGGGCTAGGTAGGAGTAGATTTCTTACAGAAAGTCAAGAGGGCATCTACTATTCGCTTTCGTCTTCTATCTGGACAAGAAGCAAGAGCAGGGATAAGCTGTCCTGGGATTGTGTTGAGACTGTGGGTAAGGCCTTTGATCAGGCGGCTCTTATCTTGGCCGCTTGGATATTGTGCCTTGAGATAAGACTTCATACGCGCATAATGCTTATTGCTAAATAACGTGCCTAGGATCTCATCGTGGGAGGAGACCATCCACATAGCTTGGGATTGCGAGAACTTGGGCTGGAAATTCCTCATCGCCCAGACATCCTGCAATGGTTTTTCATTCTTGACACCGATATAATCGGTGAGGCCTAAATATTGGATGAGCCTGTCCATATAACATAATGGGAGATGTTTTCCTATCTGCATCATCCATCGGGGGATGCTTGAAAGATGATCTTTGCCAAGATAAGGGCAGATGAGAATCCTGCCTTGGACATCTGACCGCGCCGATATGCTTATCGCCGCACCAGTGCAATGGCCAGCTAGGAAGACTGGGCTATCTTGCTGTTTGATGAGATCATCTAGATCTTCAACCGCTTTGTAGGGGTTGAATCTTCTCTTCTTTTGGTCACGATAGTTGTATGCCACCACTTTGGCTTTCTCTGCCAGCGGCTCTAAAAGGAGCAGATAATCATTGTAAGTGGTGCATATGCCATTGGACCAGATGATTGTGTAATCTGATCTAGGCGGGGATAAAATAAGCGTATCTAGACTTCTCGGCATGGGGCCCAAGAAACTGGAGATGTATATAACGGTTACTTTGGGGGGCGCGGTCACACACTGAAATATTCATGCTTCAACTCTTCTAGGACGATCAAGTGATCGATCTTCTGGAGGCTGTCTCTGAACTGGGTTCGAATCTTACTTACTATAGATTCAAATTCTGCGTTGTCCTTGGCAAGGATCTCAATCACGAAATTGCTCACGCCTGCGTATTTGCCGATGTCCCAAATCAGGGGGTGGCCCCTTGCGAACTGGACCAGTTTGCTTTGGACGCTGGGGTCCATCTGGAGAAGCAAAGTATATCTGTGGAATCCTATTTTCTGGAAGTTGATGATCGCGCGATTGGCAAGGATGACTTTTCGTTTTTTTAACGCGCTGATGATCTTCTTTACTGTAGGCGCGCTTATATTCAATCTCTTGGCCATCTCCACAATGGAGAGACGTGAGCCTTTGACTAACTGTCGCAGAACTTTGACCTGATAATCCGAAAGGTCTACCTCGCCTTGCTTGCGAAAATCAATTTCTGTGTCCTGGTCTAGGAAGAAGTTGGCGGAGAAATCAATGTCGCCAAGGAACATGTCAGTCTCAAGATCCAACAGATCCTTTTGGAATAGCTTGAGAATAAAATCGTATTCCCCCTCCAGATCGGTCTGGTCCTTGAACAATATGGTGCATGTGAGATCAAAACGGCCCATAACCCTCTGCAGATAGGCGACCCTTGATCTAGCCTTAAGGGTATTGATCTTCTTTTGGTCGATATCGCTTAGTCTCAAAGCGAGGGTGTAAGAAGAATAACCTATATTGAAGAAGTTGATATCACAAGTGTAGCCTTGGATGACGCCTACTTTTTCTAGTTGAGCGATTCTATAAGCGACGACTTCTCTTGAAAGACGACACGCTTTGGCTATCTGGGTGTTGGATTTACGGCAGTCCAAGAGGAATTGGGTGAGTATCTGACGGTCTTTCTTGTCTAGGTCCATTATTTTACGCTATTGTAATAGATTATAAATCCATTGTATTTTATGTAAAAATATTGATACGAACCTTTATGATATTTGATTATATTCTTACATTCATTACTACTGAGGTGTGAAAATGACAATCAAACCAATAAGGAGCCTTATAACCCTATATGAACCAGGATTCAAGCTTAACGGAAGATTATGGACACGAGCCAGCAATTTTGGTCGTTGGAAAGATGCAGTAAAATTCTGTAATGAGAGGGGCACAAAACTGCAGACCCTAAGAGATGCTCTCGAGTTCAATCATCACAGATATGGCGCTACATATCCCCTTATTAGACAGCCTTACAATCGAGGCCATCTTGGAATGTTTGAGGATACTTCTACGATGATTGCAGTTGAAAAGGATTGCGACGCCGGACTAAACGCATATGTTTGGGAGCCAAACCTAGATGAGCTAGTAGAATATGCAGGATCATGCAAGAATATGGGTGGCGTGAGACGGGTTGATTCGAGCAACCCATTGGTCCAGAAAATAAAGGATTTTGCCATGAAGGAAGACCTGTTTTTTACGATGCCTGAATCTTATACACTTTATTTCAAAGTCGATGATCTTGCTTCGTCCACTGGATATCGAAGCAACCCAATTATAAATAAACTAATGGGAGGCCCCTATCTTAACAGTCATGCCGACAAGTTGACCAGAATGGGCAAGACCATAACAACTATACTATTGCCCTATCCAAACTGTTATGACCAAGGCATGTTCATTACTCCTATCAGCCTGGATGTATGCGGTTTGGGCAAAGAGGCACTTGATTTAGATGCGACGCATGATCCTTTTGTCGAGGGTTGCGGATGCGTCGATGAAATATTGAGAATCGGACGTGGAGTAAAAGAGATAAAATGAGGGGAACAAAAATGACAGCAGCAAAAAATAAACAGATTGATTGGGAGAATCTGCCGCAATGGCAGAAGAAGGACGCGGAAGAATTCCTTGATGAATTGGTGAATGGGATCACGTACAAGAAACCACAATCCACTGGCAATCCCATGCAAGACGCTAGAGCAAGAGTAATGGAGATGGCAAGGAATCTCAAGAAATATGACGAGCTCACACGCCATGTGAATGAAGTTATGGGATTATACCTGGAAAATCCACTTGATGGGATATATCAGACCACCTCCATCACAGATAAGGTGGATGAACTTGGACTCCGACGTAATGACATGGTGACAAGCCAAGCAAGAATCCTTGAGGAGATACTTGAAGCGACATGCTACTTAGTGCTTACCCCCCTCAAATGTGTCGCACGTCGACACTTTCATGACCCCCACTTTCGTGAGGAGGCCCGCTATGGCCGCAAACAGGGGAATCGCTATTCACTGTCACGTCTTAGAAAGTACGTAAATTTCAAACCGGATATGATAGATAAACTTGATTTACAGAAATACGCAAGTTTGCTATACTCCTGTGCGCGCGTGCTCTTAGCCTTCAAAGAAGATACACTATGCAATAAGTATGAGGAACGCGCAGAACATGTCATATACTATGAGATACCTGCGGGTAAGGACGGTAGCAAATAATTGTTTATTTTTTCTTTAATCTCATTAATTCTCTCACGGTAAAACAAAGAGAATCTGTAAGATGTTTCTTATTGATCAATGGTCTACTTGTCATAACAGAGTGCGGAGGCAAGACCATGATCAAACCAAGCTTACAGGGAATCAAAGACGCGTTGTTCTATGCGTTGTATGGAACAGGAGGAGTCATTCTAGCTAATGAAAGCTCGAAGATCCCGCAAACTGCGCAACAGGCAAAGGGACTCGAGAACGCCATCGAGACCGCTATGGTCCACGCAGGGAATATCTCGCCAGAGACGGCTAAGGCCGTAATGGACCACGTTGAACTATTCGGAGCGCTAGCGATCCTATACGGGGCAGGTTACCTTGTCAAGAGAGCAGCAAAGCATGATGCGGCGAACGCCTCTTCGAAGTCCAGTACTTCAAAGACTCTCACCCAACGAGTCACACGAATGATCGGCACAAGCGCAATTGAGGCAGTGCCCGCAGCCACCGCTGGAGCTATGCTACTGGG
>CAYHWL010000085.1:0-6868 GCA_964359785.1 uncultured Methanosarcinales archaeon
ACCATTGAGCTACCGCGGAATAAATTTGCGGCGTAAAAATAGATTTTGCCAGTTGCTTTGTCAAGTCCCAATTAAAAATAAATTTTTACCCCTTCCGTTTTCATTAAAGATAATAACATTCCAATAATTGAGAAGAGGGTGAATAACCCCAATTAATGCCTAATGAAAATATCTTCCTTTAATTCATTTTATTACTTTATTGGTAAGGAATTTCGATATTTGTACATGCATATAAATTGAAACTGCTTTTTATCTATAGAAGGGATAGCAAATATGAACTCAGACGAACTTAAAAAGAAAATTCAAGAAGCATACGCTAATTGGGATAAAAACAATTATCAAAAGACAATATCCAAATTTTCTGAACGGCTTAAAGAATTTACTACTCAATCTTTCGCCCCGGTTAAATCACTTTATACCCCTCTGGATATTGATCAAGAGTTTCACAATGAAAAGATCGGCTATCCCGGTCTTTATCCTTTTACTCGCGGCGTACAACCGACAATGTTTCGCGGAAGATTTTGGACAATGAGGCAATATGCCGGATTCGGAACCGCGAAAGAATCGAACGAGAGATATCGTTATTTGCTTGGACAGGGACAAAGCGGTTTATCGATTGCCTTCGATCTGCCGACACAAATTGGTTATGATAGCGATGATCCAATGGCGCTTGGGGAAGTTGGCAAAGTTGGCGTTGCAATTGATACTCTTGCCGATATGGAAATTTTGTTTGATCAGATTCCTCTTGATAAAGTTTCTACATCAATGACAATCAACGCCCCGGCTTCAGTTCTTTTAGCTATGTATATAGCTGTTGCAGAGAAACAAGGAGTTGGAAGAGAAAAAATCAGCGGAACGATTCAGAATGATATTTTAAAAGAGTATATGGCTCGCGGTACTTATATCTATCCGCCTAAATCATCTATGAGACTCATAACTAACATATTCGAATTCTGCGCAAAGGAAATACCAAAATGGAATACAATTTCAATTTCAGGATATCACATTCGTGAAGCCGGATCCACCGCAGCGCAAGAGGTTGGATTTACACTTGCCGACGGAATCGCTTATGTTGAATCCGCCATAAAAGCCGGTCTAAATGTTGATGAGTTTGCCGGTCAACTTTCTTTCTTCTTCAACGCACATAACGATCTACTTGAGGAAGTTGCTAAATATCGTGCAGCTCGCCGTTTATGGGCAAAGATTATGAAAGAAAGATTCAATGCAAAGAAAGATAAATCTCAAATGCTTCGCTTCCACACGCAGACCGCCGGTTCAACACTCACTGCACAGCAAGTAGATAATAACATAGTGAGAGTTACCGTTCAGACGCTTGCTGCTGTTCTTGGCGGTACTCAAAGTCTTCATACCAATTCCAGAGATGAAGCCCTCTCCCTGCCAAATCAAGAATCGGTTAAGATAGCATTACGAACACAACAAATTGTTGCTTACGAAAGCGGTGTGACAAACACTATTGATCCATTAGCGGGTTCCTATTACGTTGAAGCAATGACAGATCAGATTGAAAAGGAAGCCGAAGAATATATTGCTAAGATAGATGCGATGGGTGGAATGATAAATGCAATAGAAGAAGGTTATCCACAGACCGAAATTCAAAAATCTGCTTATCAATTCAACCAAGAACTTGAACGGGGCGAACGAATTGTTGTTGGTGTAAATAAATTTATTGACAAAGAAGAAAATCATGGCGAACTGTTAAAGATAAATGAAAAGGTTCAGAGCGCTCAAATCGAATTTTTGAATAAAGTTCGCGCTCAAAGAAACAATGAAGCAGTAAAACAGAAACTTGCCGCTCTTAAAACTGCAGCGGAAGGTGATGCTAACCTTATCCCTTTTATTCTTGACGCTGTAAAAGTTTATGCAAGTGTCGGAGAAATTTGTAACACAATGCGTAATGTTTTTGGCGAGTACAAAGAACGCGTTGTTATTTAACGTAGAACGAAGAGTGCAGAACGTAGAGTGCAGAACGTAGAGTTTTTAAAGGAGATTAAAATGGAATTAACACACATCGAACACATTGGAATTGCAGTAAAGAATTTGGAAGAATCAATAAAGTACCATGAAGATGTTCTTGGTTTAAAATGTTACACGCTCGAAGAAGTGAAAGATCAGAAAGTAAGAACTGCGTTTTTTATAGTTGGACAAACAAAAATTGAGCTTCTCGAGTCCACCGAACCGGATGGACCAATCGGAAAGTATATCGAAAAGAAAGGGGAAGGAATTCATCACATTGCATTCGCTACAAAAAATTTGAAAGATGCTCTCAAAGAGGCTGAAGCAAAAGGGATTCAATTGATTGATAAAGAACCTCGCAAAGGTGCCGAAGGTTTGAACATTGCATTCCTCCATCCTAAAACCACCGGCGGCGTTTTAACAGAATTGTGCGAAAAACCCTAAACGAACGAAGAGTGTAGAACGTAGAGTAATGAGTGTAGAGCTACTTGAACAAAGACAGATTATATGAACCTATCTTCAAACAACTTTTAAGATGTTGTACTTCAATTGGGGCTAATATATCAGAGGCAAAAAGCGCACCTTCAAAAAAAGATTTTATAAATAAACTTTTTATTTCAATAAACCTCCTCGCCGCAATCCGCCCGAAGGCGGAGCGAGGTATCTTGTTATGCCCGTCCCGAAGGGATCCCTTTGGGAAATGTTTTTATCGGGCATCCACTAATGGATTCCCGCCAAAAGTCCCGCTTTACGGGATGCCGAAAGGCGGCACATGCGGGAATGACGCCGCAACCTGCGGGGCAGCAGGGAATTCAACCCGAAGAGATTAAAAATACAACGACCCCTCCCGCAACATCGAGACAAGGGAAGTTAGTTCACATTGTTCTAATCCGGTGCATTCATAAACCCATTGCCATTTTTTTCCTATCGATACAGTTTCTATCTTTGCACCAACAAAAAAAAGATATAATGGAAATACATATTCTCTTTTGGTTAATATTTGCAGCGTTATTTGTTGCAGTATTCATTCTTGACATGGTTTACACAAGCCATCATCACGGCAAGATAAATGTTAAAGCGGCTTTAATGTGGAGTGTAATTTGGATTGCAGCCGGTTTTAGTTTTGGAATTTTAATTTTCTTTTTCTTCCCTGATGGTCACACAAAAAGTTTTGAATACATAGCAAGCTACTTGGTTGAAAAATCTCTTTCCGTAGATAATCTTTTTGTCTTTTTGCTGATTTTCAGCACTATGGGAATTCCTGAAAAACATCAGCCGAGAATATTAAAGTGGGGCATAATCGGCGCAGTTGTTTTAAGAATTGTTTTTATTCTTGCCGGCGTAGAACTTATCAAATCATTCAGCTTTATGATTTACGTCTTCGGCGCAATTCTGGTTTACACGGCAATAAAGATGATCACTTCTAAAAATGAAGAGATTCACCCGGATGACAATTTTTTTGTCAAAATAACTAAAAAACTTTTTCCTGTTAAAACAGATGCTGACACAGATCATTTTTTTGTAAAACATAACAACAAACGTTACGCAACAATTGCGTTTATTACACTTGTATTAATTGAATCAACAGACTTGATCTTCGCGGTTGATTCGGTACCGGCGGTGTTGGCTATTACGCATGATCCATTCATCGCAATCACTTCCAACCTATTTGCGATCCTTGGTTTGCGTTCTCTGTTTTTCGCTCTTTCGGGGATCCTAGGTTTATTCCGTTTTCTCAAATATGGTATTTCATTAATACTATTCTTCATTGGAGTGAAGATGCTTCTATCCAATTTAATTCATATTCCGGTTCAAGTTTCGTTAATAGTCATTGTTGGTGTGTTAATCATCTCTGTATTTGCATCGATTGTTATAAAAGAAGCGGATGATAAAAAAGTAAAAAAGAAGTAATTAACTGGTTATAAGTTCTAGAAAAGAGAAATGCCGGAATGCTCTTCCGGCGTTTTCTTTTCATGAGTCAATTCACATCACGGTAGATAATCTTTTATTTTCTGAAGCATCTACCCAGCTTGCTAATACTATATCACCGCTTACATTCACAACTGTTCTAGACATATCAAGCACTCTATCCACTCCCAGAATTATTCCTATCCCTTCCGCGGGAATACCAATAGTTTGAAGTACCATTACAACAAGCGGTAACGAACCGCCAGGAACACCGGCAGTACCGACTCCAGCAAGTATTGAAAGAAATACGACAATCAATTGTTGAGCTAGCGAAAGATCAATTCCATAGAACTGGGCTAAGAATAAAACAGTAATTCCTTCATACAAAGCCGTTCCATTTTGATTTGCGGTGGCTCCTATAGTCAAGACAAAATTGGTTATATCTTTATCAAGTTTTAGATTATCGACAGATACCCTTATAGAAGTTGGTAATGTAGCGTTAGATGAACTTGTAGAAAAGGCGGTTATAATTACTTCGCTTATCCCTTTAAAAAATTCTTTGGGACTTCTTTTAATAACATATTTAATTATAACGCCGTATGTAAAAAGAAAATGAAGAGTAAGCGCGAACAAAACGACAAGAACATATTTCAACAGTATACCAATCATCTGAAGACCTAATTGAGAAGCGGTAGAAAACACAAGTGCCGCAACACCGTAAGGTGCAAAGCGCATAGCGAAATCGATAATTTTCATAACCACTTCATAAACGCCCTGAAGTGTTTTTGTAAGTCCTTCTGTCTTCTCCCGGTCGCTGACTGCTAAAGCAATACCAAAGATTAACGCGAAGAACATTATTGCCAGCAATCCCCCGCCTCGATAATTGGGATCGAGATAATTTACTATTTCCGCGAAAGGATTCCTCGGGACTAAGTCAACAATGATTTGTAAAAATCCTTTCGATTCCTTAGCTGTTGTAATTATACTTGTAACGGTTTGATTATTTGTTATTACCTGCGTCAAAGCAGCTCTTTTATCTTCAGATATTCCACTTCCGGGCTGGACAATATTTACTATGGACATCCCGATTAACACCGAGATTGCCGTAATAACAACAGTGAACATCAGCACTTTTCCCCCAACTCTCCCAATCTTTTTCAAGTCCCTGAAATCTGCTACTCCCAGGACAATGGCAGAAAATATCAGCGGAATTATTATCATGAAGATCAGCCTAAGAAAAAGTTGACCTATTGGGTAAGCAACGTTAGCAACCAACCATTGAATATCTTTATTACCGTTAAGAAAAATATTAGCCAGCAGTCCAAAAAATACACCAACGAATAAACCAATTAAAATTTTTGTGTGTAAGGGAAATGATTTCTTTTTCATATGAGTTCTTAGTTAGTAAAGAGAAGACAATTATCTTATGTTCAAGTTAAGGAAATTAGTCCATGTCTTAAAGAAATTATATTACTGCTTTTTTTGAAGTATTAGTGAAGGAGTTAAAAAAAATCCCTTTTTCTTCAAACTCAGGATGAATATCTTTTAATGTCATAATTAGAGTCCTTTTGTGGAAATATTCTTTTCAATACTTTTTGTCTGCCTACTTTCTGCTAATTTAATATTTGGCCAAGATGCCAGCGAACTATGCTCTCAAGGAAAAAGCAAAGCGTTCCCACAATTGAACAAAATTTCTCAAGTCCAATATCCGGGGGATAACAGTATTGATGTTACTTACTATAAGCTGAATCTGACAATCAAGACAAATCCCAACCGGCTCGATGGAATAGTTACGGTAAATGCAAAGCCAACATCGAATGGATTGACAAATTTTTACCTGGACTTGGTAAACGCATTAGTAGTGAGTTCAATAAAAATCGGCGGGGTTAATCTTTTATTTTCACAATCTAACAATCAGCTTTTAATAACTCTAAATAGATCATTTAATCTCGGTGAAGAATTTAGAATCGACATAACTTACAGCGGCGTTCCAACCAGCGGTTCGGGATTTATAAGCAATGCATCTTTCATCTTTTATGATCAAGCAGCGGGTAAACAAGTTGTTGCAAGTTTGAGTGAACCTTACGGTTCGCAGGATTGGTGGCCTAGTAAAGACACACCCGCGGATAAAGTTGATTCAAGTGATGTCTGGATCACAGCAGATAAATTTTTTGTCTCGGTATCAAATGGTAAGTTGATTGAAACCTTCGATAACCCCGATGGGACAAGAACTTACAAATGGAAAAATCATTATCCGATTGCTAATTATTTAATCTCAATAGCAATGACAAATTATCAAACGATTGATGATCAGTACGAATACTCCCCCGGTAAATTTATTCCCGTCATACATTATTGCTATCCGGAAAGAATTGACGCAACACGCAGAGCCGCAGTTGCAAAAACCATCAACATGTTAAAAATTTTTTCCGAAAAGTTTGGTCCTTATCCTTATCCAAAAGAAAAATATGGACACGCAGAGTTTTCTTGGGGCGGTGGAATGGAACACCAAACAATTACATCGATGGGAGGCAGTGCGATGAACTCGGAGAATACAATTGCTCATGAATTAGCACATCAATGGTTTGGAGATAAGGTTACGTGTAAAGATTGGCAAAATATCTGGCTTAACGAAGGATTTGCATCCTATGGTGAGTGCATTTACAGAGAAGTAAAATATGGAACAGCTGATTTTAAAAGTTACGTTGATAATTTCATGAACAATTCATATAACGGCGCCAAAAAGGCAGTCGGATCAATTTACGTCCAGAATATTTCAAGTGAGAATGAAATTTTTAATTCTTCCCGCTCTTATAAAAAAGGGGCAATTGTGTTGCATATGCTGCGTGGAATTGTTGGCGATGATAAATTTTTCCAGATACTTAAAGAATATCTGAATGAGCCGGGCCTTAGTTATAATGTTGCAACAACTGAAGATTTTCAGCGAATTGCCGAAAGAGTTTACGGACAAAGTCTGGATTACTTT
>CAYHWL010000086.1:0-6833 GCA_964359785.1 uncultured Methanosarcinales archaeon
ACGGAGTGGTCTAGCCAGTCCTTTAAAAGTGTAAACCAGTTTCGGAATCATACAAACGAATGGGTAAACCACAAGGTATTTGAACCCCGAGGACCACTAGGGTCACAAGGGTCGTAACCTTGCGGACTACCGGGTTATCCTACGCCGGCACCGCTTTCTTTATTTTTAGATGTCCGATTCACTTCTCACTCCCAAAATAGGGGGCGCCGGCGCGGGGAGTTTCAACTCTCCGATTTTCCGAAAAGTATTTGAACCCCGATGACTTAAGGTCACAAAGTTCGTAGCTTTGCGGATTACCGGGTTATCCAACGCCGGCACCGCTTTCTTTTATTCTTCTCATATTAACAAATATGTCGTTGTTATTCACGGAACAAACGCCAAACAAACCGAAGGCCTCCCAAAAAATCAAGAATATTTCTCTAGATCTGTCAAAATTCTGGAAATCTTGCTGTCAAACCGAAACTATTTTTGCCATATCCCCTGCGCAAACAACACCTACCCGATGAAGAACCGTGATTATTCTCGCAAGATCCACATACTGGCGGATATTTGTCATTGTAAGGCATGTTCATCTTGTTAATATAGAATTGGTGGTGATGCGTGGGACAATGCCCGGATAATACACATAATATCATGGCGCCTACGCCCCCTCCTCTTCTGGGTCAGACTTCATTCCGCACCGCCTGTGAATCACTGATATATCCCTAGATGAGATGATCAAACCACAGCTGATGAGACCCATCTTTATTAACCATTGAACAAAAACGTGCAGCATGAACCCACAATTAGAGAGCATATCCTATGCCGTGAATAATTCCAGACATGTTACTATCGACTATTCCAAGCTAGAGGAGGTTTGTTCAAATATCAAGGCGGAGGATCTCATTCCAAGGATTGGGTTATCACTTTTTGATGTGGCGAATAGAGACCTAGCGAGCCGGATAGATTTTGCCATAATTTTCAATTCAGTCAATTTTTGTTACTGGGGCACGCCCAAATGGACTATCAAAACAAAAGACGGCGAGTTTGATGGTGCATTTGGGATGGTCAATGCTTTACGTCAAGCGATAGACAATGGTTATCCTCTGCTTGACTCCAGTTATCTAAAAAATATCTGCGCAAAGGATCTTGAGAGTATACTCCATGGCAATGTTCCAATTCCTCTTTTTTCTGAGCGTTTAGGGATGCTTCAAGAGACGGGTCGCGTGTTAGGCGACAGGTATAACGGCCACTTTGTTGGATGGTTCGGACGGGTCGCCAATGATGCAGTAAGGCTTGTAGACGTGCTCACAAAAGATATCAAACATTATCACGACGGAGCCATTTACAAAGGCAAGGAGATATTTTTCCATAAACGTGCGCAGCTTGCAATTACTCAAATAAATACTGTGCTTACCGCATCAGGGCAGCCAACCTTGGCCAATATGGACGAGCTCACCGATTTTGCTGACTACAAAGTGCCGCAAATTCTGCGTAAGAAGGGCCTCCTGGTTTATGACTATGTGTTGTCTAGCAAAGTTGATAGCGGCATCCCTTTAGAGAACGGTTCTGTTGAAGAGATCGAGATAAGAGCCAATGACATTTGGGCGATAGAGTCTATGGTTTCACTACTCAAGCCCCGTTTGCCGCAGGTCAATGCGGTAAAATTACACTCATACTTTTGGCAGATGGGGCAGATCAAATCTCCAGATGATAAACCCTATCATCGGACAATCACAACGAATTATTAGACATACTCCCCTTACTTCTTCACTAACAGTTGACAAACACGTTATTGGACCACGATTGCGTGCCCAACTTCTTAAATCTCCTTCGTCTAATCCCCTTATGTCCCAATCCACTGATATGGTCGTGCCTGAATGTTGTGTCTGTCACGCTAAGATTGCTGGTTACAAGACCTGTCCAAACTGCATGTCTTTGCAGTGCACTGACTGCCATGATTTTGTAGGACAATGCGGGACGTACGCCTGTGAATCGCATCCAAATCAAGTGAGTATCACAGACAAGAAAGAATCCCCTGCCTCCCTAGAAAAGGTGGTCGAATCCCCCAGTGTCGACCTAAAGTCACTCCAACAACTCCAAGAGATCCAAAAGCGTGTGGATACTTACAATTTGAAACCAACTTGTTGCACTCCAAGAACGATTGAATATCTAGCATGGTTTGAAGTTGCCTCTTGTTGCCAAGAATCGGATTGGGTAAATCTTGACACCCAGCTCCAGTGCAAATCTGGGTGGGAGCTCGAACAGCTTGACCAATTAACACTTGCACGTATTGGCAAAGTGTCCATAGACAAAACTGGGCCGCGTTCAACTTTGTATATTGAACGCCTGACCCATTACACCCAAGTCTGCAAGGACCTTTTTACAGTAGGTCGTTTCGTAGACACTGTTGAGGTATCTAAAGAGTCCCAAAATCAGGATCTGCAAAGCCGTGTCACTTTCGCGGTGGGTTCAAGATACCGATCTGTCAAGCTCTGGGCGCAGGCCTGTGATGCTTTCCTTGAGGGTAGTCACTATGCTCCAGCCTTGGACATGTGCATAAACGTGAACCTCCTCGATGAGCCCCGCATCTATAAGGTCTTTGATAAGATGAGAGAACAAGATAATGGCAGTCTCTATGCGGCAAGGGCACTGGATAATATTATCTCCAGATTAAACTTACTTGAGGGGAGTCTCGATGGGGTATCGACGAAGACAAACTTGTCCTGGAGAACATGGTGGTATGGCATAGGAAGTGTAGAAGTGATAGAAGTGACGCGGAGCAACTTATCAAAAGACTTCCAGTCACTCCGCCAGACCCACTACGAAAAAGCGCAATCAGTCTTAGAACAACAGCATGACTACACCTCCTCCTACCATCTAGCCATAGAATTCAATGACGAGCAAAGGATCAAGAAGTATGCCCAGCTTTCAGGGACAGCAAAAACACTCCTTTTAGAATCCAAGAAGATCGATACAGAGTAGCATCAAATCAGTAGAATTTTGTCAGCTTTCTCGAAGTCCGAATCAGCAGTCACCAAGATGGCATTATTTCCCATAGCAGTCGCGAGATGGATGCCATCAGCGAGACTAAATTTGGTGGAGTATTTTCGGAATTCTTTTTTGAGTTTGGCGGCGTGAAGCGCTATTGCAGGGTCTATCGGCATCAGTTTTGCCCGGCTTCGTATGAAATTCAGGTGATCGGCGAATGGCTTATTCATCTGTTCAAACTTATCAGCGAGTTCGGCTATCGCGACTATAGAGGTGGCTATTTGGCTCTCCTCGATGATCTTGATTATTTTCTCACCTTTTGATGTCCCTCCGATGTATTCCATCCAAGCGGAGCTGTCTATCACATATTCAAAGCTCATGGAATTCCATCCGGTCAGATTTTCTCCACTTGAGGCCTTTGATAGAGTTGAACATGGATTTAGGCGTTCGGGAGCGTCTCTTCGCAAGCTCGAAGATTATCGCATCGTAACTGCTCGCGAGGGCGTCTTCCTTTAGTCCTTTGAGAAGCTGCAACGTGGAGTCTGATACTTGTATTGTTGTACTCATAGAGTTATAGCTATAGCTATAGCCATATAAATCTTTCTATTTTCAGACCGCACAAAACCCGGGGCTAGAACAACGTGATTCTAATAATGTCATGACCAGCCGTCAAAACGCCACTTTCCTTATCTGGTATTTCACTTTCTTGCCACTCAATATCTTCTCTATCTCTTTCCTTGCGGTGGTTGGCACCAAAAAGACGTTTGTGCCAAGCTTGATGCCTTGAATCGAATCGACAAATCCTTTGTGCGAGTACAATGTCCCTTGTTTTTTTGTGGAGTACCCGTAAAGCTCTCGTATCAGCTTCATCTTGTCTTTCGTCTTGAGACCTGCGCAAGTATAAGCCACGAGCAGATGGTTCTTATCTTGTTCCGGCTGCGCATTGCCAAATAGCATGATGCCATGATCCTGTATCTCACCAAGCAATTCCTTCCATGTCTCGCTTGTCAAGTTTCCGCATACTACCTTTATGTCTTGCTTTACCTGTTTTGGGTGCCACTTTACGCGCTGTGTTGTGCCGAAACTTTTTAGTGCATCCTGCACATCTTTTTCGATCTGATAGGACGTGTCCACAAATACATCTATATCACTCGACTCATCAAAATCTCCCCGAGCCACAGACCCAAACAGGTAAACACCCCTTATTCTTCCAAGGGGGATCCGACTCACAAGAAGCGACATGAAATCATATACCATGCCAATCAATGTTTCCTGTTTCATAGTTCTTCACCAAGCTCGATGCTTATCAACTCCTTTAGTCTATACAGATTAGCCACAGCGTCGTCAATCACCTTGCGTTCCTTGTTCTTCCCATAACACAGCTTGTCTCTGTACCGTCAATAGTATGTTACAGTTTAAATACTTTTCTGTTATACCTCACATACCGCAGTATGTTACAGTTACAACAAAATCGTGTCGATCATAACACACTACACATTCCAAAACTTTTATATCCGGCGCTTCACACGAAAAAATCAGGTGATTAGCCATAACAATCGACATGATCTCAATAGCCGTCTGGTTTGTCTTTGCCATAGTGGGGGGTATAATAGCCAACAAGTTCAAATTGCCTCCAGCCCTAGGCCTCATAATCATAGGCGCCCTCATAGGTCCTCATTTCCTTAATTACGTCCAGGGTGACTCTAGTATCGACTTGATGATAGAGATCGGCGCCACATTGCTGCTCTTCGTGACAGGTTTAGAGTTCGAAGCGTCGAAATTCACAAAGATCGGCGCCAAGGCTTTGATCGCCGCGATCCTCAAGATCGGCATAGTCTTTTTCTTAGGTTATCATGCTTCATTGCAATTAGGTTACGGCACTGATGTAGCGGTCTTCATGGGCGCCATAATGTCCTTCTCAAGCACGATTGTCATCTGTAAAGTCTTGGAGCAAAATGATATGATAAGACGCCAAGAGATCCCATTCTTAGTCGCCATCTTGGTGGCAGAAGATATCCTGGCTATCTTCACTCTCACATTCATCGAAGCAGCAAAATCTATCCAAGGCACAGCTACCATTATAGGCCTCTACGGCATCGCAGAGCATGTCATCTTCTCGATACTGGTCTTGGCGGGCATCTATGTCGTCAGTTTGCTCTTGTTACGGCCGCTCATCGGATGGGTGACACACAACTCAAACTCTGACTCGATTGTATTTATTGATATTATCCTCCTCTGTGGATATAGTTACGCTGCCTACGCATTAGGCATCTCTGGCTCAATAGGGGCATTTCTTGCGGGTTCATTGATAGCCTCAATGCCAAACTCGACTTCATTCCGCAGGGCGATTGCGCCATTCTCGATGGTCTTTAGCGCGTTGTTCTTTCTTGCGATTGGCACCTTAGTCAATCCAGCCACCATAGCAAACAACGTTCCTCTGATAATCACTCTGATAATCATTCTGTTCATAAGCCGCTTTGTTGGTGTGGGTCTTGTCACAAACATCTTTGCCAACTTCAAGACTGAACAAGCTGTCTTCTCAAGTCTTGCCATGTTTAGCATCGGAGAATTCTCCTTGTTGATAGCCAGACACGCGAAGTCTTTTGGTGTCAGCACAGACCTCATGAGCCTTTCATCCGGCATCATCTTCATATCGGCGATAGTGATGGCCTCATCAGTCAAACGCTCCCAAGAAGGTGTGATGTTCCTCAAAAATGTCCTTCCATCAAGCTTGCAGACTCTGTACCACAGGTTAAGGCATCTCTCTGACTACCTCAATCACGGTTTCCAGGAGATCGCATTAGAGACAACATATTCACGCACCCTAAAGAGATCCGTCCTCTCCTTCTTCGCTCTTCTGATAATCATCTTCCTCTCGATTTACTTCTGGGGCCATCTTGTGACAGCGTTTAGCAACAAGCTTGGCCAGGATCTAGGCTCCATCGCTGTGGGCACCATCTTGGTCATCTGCTCGCTTTCCTTGGCAAAATCCATCGGTGATATGTTCAGCAGCGCCTCGCATATTTTTGGAAGCATCCATGTGGATAGGAACCGAGGTAAAGCAGGGCAGATACTCTTCTTCCTCTTGCTCTTCTTCATATCTTTCTCTATAGGCATCTATTCACCATTCTTCATCTTCCTATTCAGATTGCAAGCTTACTATAATTACATCTCAATCACATTATTTGTGGCGAGCATTCTCCTCCTTTGGCATCTGGTGAATCTCATCGAGGGTAACTATTCAGCGCCTTCATTTGCTCCAAGACCGCGCGTCTCCCATTCATCAAATAAGCCGGCTTCTTTCAAACCTCTAAAAGACAGTGTTCCTCCTCCAAGCACAACAAAATTCAGATGGAACCACTGATGTTTTTCACAATCCCAAATCAAGTAAGAAAAGATTTATATCCCTGGGAAACCTGTCTAATTCATGTTAGGCAAAAAAGCTCAAAGCGACTCAAATCTGATCTTTGCGATTGCTATTCTAATATTTGGGTCGGCATTGGTGATTATGTGGTCGGTATCAGAGGCATTAGGTTATCCGCAGATCAGCGTGTTTGCACGATGGGGAATTGCATTATTTGTATTTTTCATTGAATTTGTGCAATGGGCAATAGGCAAGGTGAAATAAAAATGGCTCTAACAATACCAAAAACGATAATCATCTGGTTGGCGATGTTTAATCTGATTCTTATAGCTATACTCATCTCAAGGGGCAAAAAGAATGTGGCGCTAGCTCTGACTATCTTGGAAGTCATAATAATTGCCATCTCAAGTTATGTTGAGTAGTTGAATATATCAACATGTAAAAATGGGGTGTTGCATAAATCGGTGATTGGTGGCCTTAGCAGGTAGCCGTCTTGATT
>CAYHWL010000087.1:0-6808 GCA_964359785.1 uncultured Methanosarcinales archaeon
ATTCGAATGTAACTCAATCGGTGATAAATGCGTCGAATCTTAACACTGTTTATGCATTCAACACGAATATCACCAACAGCACTCTCACCAACAGCGTCATCGAGAACAGCACAGTCTATGGTTCGACTCTTATCAACGTCACTTTGACCAACTCTTACAGCGCAAACAACACGATACGCAACGCGACAATGAGTTTCAGCTTCCTCACAGGCAATACTATCATCAACAGTTCGGTGAATGCGATGAACATGTCCAACAGCACGGCGAATAGTTCTAATCTCAATTCAAGCACAGTGAACAATTCGAACATACAGACCGCGACGCTCCATAACGTCACGGCGTTCAATGTGACAATCATAAATACCACCCTCAATAACATACAGCTAAGCGATGTCATCTTGATAAACAGCCGTCTTCTGGCAAATTGCACGACAATAATTAATCGGAACGCGGTCATCAAGGGCCCCCTTGACTGTCAGGAGAAGATAGCTCCGGTCATCTCATCCAGCGGCATCAGCATCACTTGTGAGGATGCGGTTATCATGGGAAACATGTCTGGCATAGGCATCAATGTTTCAGGAAGAGAGAATCTGTCTATCAAAGGCTGCGCAGTCTCTAATTTCTCGACGGCCATAAAAACGCTATCCTCAAAATCGATAAACCTGTTGGATCTTCAGGCCTTGAATAGTTCACAAGGCCTGATCATCGAGAATTCAAGCGGCATCTTTGTCCAGTCTATGAACTTAAGCCAGGATACGGTGTCGGCAGTTGTCAAGAACTCCCTTAACACGACATTCAACAATACTCGATTCCCGTCGCTCCAGATAATTAACACCACCACCGCCGTGGTACTCAATTATACCACACAGGTGAACACGACAAAGAATATCTCCTTATTCAGGCTCCTCAACATGACCAACACGACCGTCTATTTGAATGCGTCTATGGAGCCCGGTTTCAACGTCACCTCGGCATTATACTTTGGGAATGTCACGCTAAATACCAGGAGGCCTTTGGTTGATTATGAGGATCAAGGCCGCTTTGAGGTGTGTCCTGCAAGCCTCTGCACCCCGATTGCAGATGTCGGTCAGGTGATCACATTCACTATCAATTCGTTCACAGGTTACGGCTGGACTGAACAGAATGGCCCTTCGCTAATCAACATTACCCCGATCAACGCAAGCACGTTTAGACAGAATTCAAATATCACTATCTCCCTCAACATCAGCGAACCATTGGGAGTGGACACAGCCTATGCTAACATCACTAGTGGCATAGGCGTGAACACAATCCTCACATTATACAACAAGACTTTCTCCGATATCTGGAACTCCACTTTCACAAGCACTTTTGACATCGGACGCTACACTATCCGGTTCTTCGCCAATGACAGCGCGGGCGGCAGGAATGCCACAGAATACACGATTTTCACGATAAATGACACTACCGCTCCAAACGTGACTGCATTGGCTGTCACCCCCAATCTGGTGAATAGGAATGATATCGCGAATCTGACCGTTAATGTCTCTGATGATTCGGGCCTAGGCATTGTGCTTGCGCAGATAACCCTCTCCAATTCATCCGCTTATAATCTGACGCTGTCCAATTCAGGGGGTATGATCTTCAATGGCACGATCCTCATCCTTGATGGGTTTCCTGAAGGCCAATATACGATAAGGATGCTTGCCAATGACAGCTTGGGAAATCGAAACACGTCAGTGACGGCTTCCTTCAATGCCTCAAGCATCAGCCTCAACAACACGATAACGGACGGTTCAGTCATTGGCAATTCGACGATCTCTGATTCGTCGATAAATAATTCATTTGTCAATTCATCGGTCATCCATAATTCCACTATTGTCAACTCCACAATAATAGGCAGCACGATCGAGAACAGCACACTGGCGAACAGTTCAGTCAATTCCACGTCAGTGAACAGAAGCCTGATAACGGGATCCACTTCGACTGGCTCCAACATCACATCTTCAAAGATCATCTCAACCAATGTGACCAACAGTTCGATCAATACGAGTGTCATAGTCTCAAGCAATATGATAAATGATTCTATCCACAACAGCACGATAGGGAACAGCACTGTGCATAACTCGGTGGTGGACAGATCGCTTCTCAATAATACTGTGGTGTCAAATAGTACGGTTATGGATTCAGGCGTCATTGGGGGTGTGATCTTGAATTCGAGTGTGGACAATGCCACCATCTCCCAAACCACGCTCAATCGCTCTAACATAGATGATTCTGTTGTTCAGTACTCAAATATTACGGGTGGTGTGATCAATGATTCCAATCTCAACACGGTGGTGATCACGGCCTCAAACATCACAAACAGCACCGTATATAATAGCGTCTTCACCAATTCCACGATCTCAAACAGCGTCCTCACTAATACTACCCTGATAGACACGATCGTCAATAACTGCACTTTCTTAAATTCATCAGTCACGATAGGTACATATGTGAACTCGACCTTTGGTAATTCTACCTCTTTTAACACTAATGTGACTGCCTCGACAATTAATAATAGTTGGTTAAATGTGAGTATTATTAACTTGAGCACTATTATTGGGTCTGTCATTCAGAACTCAACTGTGATCAATAGCACGATTGTGAGTGAATCAATTAACAATTCTGTCATCGTCAACAACTATCAGGTGGCGAATTGTTCGACTCGAATAACTAGGAACGCCTCATTGCTTGCCTCCATCGCCTGCTTGGGGGATGGGCCGGATGTGATCGCGCCAAATGTCACTTTCGATTGTCTTGGGTTGAATGGGGATTCTGTCCTGCGTGGTTCGCAGGCAGGCATAGGCATCAAAGTGATTCCATCTGGTCTTACGGTGCGCTCTTGTTCGATCGTGAACTTCACCCAAGGCATACAGGTGGATAACACCTCTGTGGTCTTGCGGGATGTCCAGGTGTTGAACAGCACATGGGGTGTAGTGATAGAGAACTCCACAGCCTCGATTTTTGGGCTTAACGTTTCCGCCGTTGTCCCTTTGCGTCTCCGTGACTCATTGGACGTCGTGATCAATAGGTCATGGCTGCCGTCCGGCGTCCTGATCGAGAATCTGACTCAAGGATCCAGCATCAATTTCACGGGGCCAGTCAACTTCACGGCTAATCGCACCATCAAAGACTTTGTCCGTTTGAGTTCCCAGACAGCAGTGGTTAACACGTCGATGGTTTTAGGGATGAATGCATCTGCTATCATCACCTTGAGTGATATCATAAAGACGATGCCAAGACTGGAGCGTAAAGCCGAAGGCGGCTTCTTCCAGGACTGTCCATCGAGCATCTGTCAGAATCTCTCCTATGTAAGTCCAGTATATATCTTCAATGTCACCGGTTTCACGGATTATGGGGTTGGTGATGCCCCTCGCATAGTCAACGTTTCGCCCGCGGGTGTGTCTATAGTGAACGGTAGCGCCGTGCGTCTCGCAGCGAATGTGACGGATGATGTGAGTGTACAGAACGTCCTGGTAAATATCTCTCTACCCGATTCCACCAGGATCGTTTTGTCACTCACTAATTCCTCTTCCTCGATCCACAATTTATCCTTCACGCAGACCAGCCAGATCGGGTTTTACAATTTCACCATCCTGGCAAATGACAGCGCCAATCATATCACTCTAGGTTATGGCAACTTCACGACAGTGGAGAATGTCGTTCCGATCATCAGTAACGCATCTCCTAACAATACCAACATCCTGCTTGGCTTGGTTGTGAGTTTTAATGTGAATATCACCGAGGATCTGTCGGTCGATGCGGCTTATGTGAATATAACTTTGCCAAATGGCGCGCTTGAGCAGAGGGGGCTGGCCAACCTCTCTGGTGTCTTCTATAACACGACTTTCACCAACACAAGCGCGATAGGCAGATACAATTATACTGTCTGGGCCAATGATACTAGAGGCCTTGCGACGGCATATACGGGGTCATTCTTCACAATCGTGGATGTCACAAAGCCAATCATTGTGAACTTCTCATTCTCTCCTCTTGCAGTCACCTTAGGCCAATCTATCACAATCACGGCAAATGTCACTGATGATGCCCAAGTCGATAGAATTTTTGCGAACATCACCACCCCTGGCAGTGGAGTGGCGCAGGCATCCCTTGTCTTATCTGGCAGCCTATATACTGGTCCTTATCTACCATCTGCGACCGGCGTGTTCGCCATGTCCATTTACGCAAACGACACTTCAGATAATTACAATGTCTCAACAGCTAAGAATCTTACTGTCTCTCCTGCGCCTGTCGCATCCAGTTCTCCGATCGGATCTTCAGGCTCTGGAGCGTCAGGCGCTCCAAGCCCTTCCGTGCCAGGGGCTGATGCTGGTCCGTCAGGTCCAAGTAAAGGCGCGGCCGCGATTGGCGCGGCTCCCTCTGCGCAATCCGCTCCTGCGGCAGAGCCGCCGGCGGCGGCGACTATCGTCACGGTCTCACAGAACGTGGCGCAGGCTGTCGCGCAGAGTTTGGCATCCCAGGCTGCGGCCGCTTCGGTTGGGGCGGTTAGCGTCAGCGCGATTTCTGTCTCACAGGCGGCGGCGAACGCTGTCTGCGGATTTTCCCTGCAGGAGATTTCGCACGTGGATCTGACTCCCGCAAGTGTGGCGCAGTCATCGCTTCCAGCGGGGTATTCGCTTGCGTCCGAGCCTGTGGGGTTGTCATGCGCAGGCGATTCATTGGATATGACATTTAATGTTCCAGATACTTTCAAGGATCTCAAGGTCTTAAAGTGCAGCAAAGATATTTGTTATGCCGTCACGGAGTCTGATGTCAGCGAGGCTCTTGTGTGTGCTGGCGTCAGTATCGATGCTCTTGCTGTTCTAAAGGAGAAGCAGGCGATGCTTGCGCCTGATGAATTTTGGGAAATTCCCGAGTTTGGCGATGTTGTCGTTGCAGAGTCTCCTCATCTCACTAGCGGCGGTTACAAGCTGGATTTCAATGGGTTAAGTGAGCATGTGAACGTCCTGATTTCGCCGCCGTCAACGTCTTTGCCTAATCCGCTTAACCCTGGCGTGATGATCATCGGCGCGCCTATTGTTGTGACCCTTGATTCGGAGCAGTCTGATGATTTCAATCTCACGATCACTATGCCTCTGCCTCTAGAGCATGGTTATGAGCGGGATTCGGCGAAGATCTATTGGCTTAATGGCACTTACTGGACGCATTTGGAGACCAGGATAGAGGATGGCTCTCTTATTGCCATGCTTCCGGATGCGAAGTCGAAGCTGGTTTCCGATGAGATCACATTTGCTGCCATCGCCATCGGCTGTTATGCTTGTGATGAGTCATCATTCCAGAAGGCGTATGACAATGGAAAGACGGCTATCATCCTGGTGCATGGATTTTTATCGACTCCAAAGACTTGGCAGGGTTTGATAGATGATCTTGCGCTCAACAAACAGCCTTTCCAGGTGTGGACTTATGCGTATCCGTCAAATATGACCCTTGAGGCGGTGGGCAGGGATCTTGCGGATAATATAGAGCTTCATTCTTCCGGGTTTGATGATATAGTTGTGGTCGGTCATTCGCTTGGTTCTTTGGTGGTCCAGCAGGCGCTTCATTCTGCGGATATTCAGAATAAGGATAGTCCTGGGAGGTATTCCTTCCTTGACAAGGTCTCGACAGCGACGCTCATCGCTGGGCCTAATGAGGGTTCTTCTGTCGTGGATGCCATCGAGTCATCAGTGGATATTTTCTTAAATCACAATGGGGTGATTCCGCTTTTCAATATGAACAGCCCTATGGTCAATGAGTTAAAGCACGGCAGGCAGATCCCGCGGGTTGAAGGCGTGGATTATGTCGCGATCGCGGGCACAGAGCATATGTCTTTGCCGGGGATCGATACGTCCGGGTCTTTTAGCGAGGCGAATGACGGTTTGACAAGCGTCACTGACGCGGCGAGGATTGGAGGCAGTCTCCTGGATGACAAGTGCAGGAATTACTATGAGCTAAACGCGACTCATACGCAGCTCATCACCAAAAGCGAGGCTAGGCGCGCAATTTTCAAGAGTTTCGCAGAAAGTCTCTCGCAGTCTTCCAAGATTCCGATCCTTGGCTTCAATCAGTATGTCCGTGTGAAGATGAAGGATTGTTCAGACGGTGATGTGTTAGTCATAGTCGGTAAGCCTATCAGCAGGGCGCAGGCAAGAAGCATAGCTGGCTGCGGCTGCGGCAATGGCGTGTGCGGTTTGGATGAGGATGAATTATCTTGTCCAAAGGATTGCCGCGCATCCTTTGTCCAAGGTGTTGTTGGGCATCGCTCTTATTCGCTTTATCTCTTTTGGATAGCGTTGGGTGTCATCGCATCTCTTGCCTATATCCGTTTCAAAGAGAGGGAGCCTTTCGGTTCTGGCGGTCTTGGATCATACTGGCAGTCGATTAGATCATTTTTCACTGCCTATGAGCCGTCCAGACTGAATATGGCTAGAAAGGCTCTGTTTGAGAAGGATCCAAGTCTCTCGCGTTTGAAGGATTTGGAGAGGAATTTTGACGTCACTTTGACCTGGTGGGACAAGCTGCGTTTCACCAGGATAAGATCTCCGCTGTTCAGCAGTTATTGGAATCCATTTGCGCTCCGGAAAGCGAAGAAGCTTCTTGAGGCTAAATCTCCAGCTAGTCTGTCCACAGAGCCAAAGACAGGGCCAAAACCTTTATGGCAGGCTCCAAAGATTGATTGGCATAAGTTCAACCTGCCCAACCCCCTGTCAAAACTTTCTATGCCAAGGGTTAGCGTTTCAAGATTGCGTAGGTTTGGTGTTTCTATGCCTAAGTGGTCTGTGTCTTG
>CAYHWL010000088.1:0-6580 GCA_964359785.1 uncultured Methanosarcinales archaeon
TGTCGCAGCTATCCAAAACAGTAGGATGAGTCCGAACTTGAAATCGTAATTTCCATCCTCATCTTTTTTGGTCATGGCAAACAGGACTCCGGCTAGAGCGATAAAGACATAGGTCCATCCACCGACGCTCCCTACGATCCCGGCTATATCCACAGTGTTTAACTCGGCTACTGTGGTGTATACATTAGGCCACATCGAGTCCTTGGCAGCCTGCTGTATCATCATGAACTGGAATGGCTGCTGCACAGAATCAACAAAAAAGTGCGCATCCCTAAATGCTGTGACGAATATTGCGCTTGTCAAGAAATAAACGCCCAAAATGATTCCTGTGGTAATAAGCGATTTCTTGATGAGTTCTGGTTGTGTCTTATAGTTTAATATTGCGTGCCCGATCATGTAAGCTACTGTTCCGCCAAGTGCGATAAAAAAGACGTGCCACCATCCTGACCATGCCCACGCATATAGTCCAGTGAATAATCCGCCGAGTGCGGCCCAGATCCATCTTTTTTTGTTCGTGTTGGAGTCATACGCCTCAAGGTATGCCCATAAAATGAGCAATGGGAAAACTATGCTGTATACATCTGTGTCTGGCACTCCTGCGCTTGTCCTGGCTAGTGTGCCAGGGTTGATAGCGGTATAGAGCGCTGCGAAGAATCCCCCGATTGTCCCTGCGAACTTGCGTCCTATGAAGAATGCAGGTATCGGCGCTAGCAACGCTATCAGGAAAGGCAGCCAAAACATTGTCTTTAGTAATGTTACTGACGGGTCCATGGCGTGCCAGATCTTGTACATCCACGCTCCAAGGTGGATATGGAAGTTGTCTCCTGGTGGGATCCCCAGGGGGGCGAGGACAAATGTGTCCCAAGGTGTCCCATTTATTATCGCGTTGCCAAGGTGCCCATAGGTGACAAAATTCCACGTCTCTCGATAGTATGCGTAACTGTCGATGTCAAGGAGCATATGATCTCCTTCTGGTGTGCGAAATCTGCTTTTGAAGTATTCTGATTGGGCTTTGATCTGCTCGGTTAACTGCGGGCCTGCGCCTTCTATGGCCTTTTGGAAATCTGCTTCGAGCATCTGGTTTTTTTGCGCAGCGCCCATATGCGGATATTTCGAGTTTATCTGGGCTGATAGTTGGCCTTTGATGTTGTTATATAATGTGTCTTTGGCCCATGTGTCTGTGATGGGCATATTCCATGGCATCGCCCGTAGATATGCTGAAAGTATGATCGCTATTAGTATCAAGATTACCGCGTTATATTTTAGGATGGTTTTCCATGCCTGTCTTGGGTTGAATTGGACTGTGTCTTCTTTGTCATGTTTGTGGTCTTTCTCTGCTTTGAAGATGTTCCTGATTTTTTGGGTGACTCCTGATAAGTCTATGGTCTCTTCGCTAGTCTTAGTCTGGTGGTGCTTAGATTCGGAATGCTCGATATTATGCTCATGAGCCTCCATTTTAGCCGACGATTCTGTTTTATGTTCGGTTTTTGGAGCATGGCTCTCTGTTTTTCTAAATAGATTTCCAAACCATTTTTTCGTTGCCGACAAATCAAGTTCTGTTTCTTTTGTCACGATAGACCACCCAATGGATGGCAACCCTGCCTTATTTTTAAATCTAACTGCAAAAACCGACTTGGACTCCTCAACTCAAGAATCTGGCGTACTTCCATAGACGTGGTTCTAATAAGAGCCGTAATGCGATCCCCCATAGTCTGTCACGGTCATGGTTTGAAAGTATCCTGATATTCCTCTCATTTTGGAATATAGTTATCAAGTCCCCCCAATCTTTTTTCGTGAATCTGTCCATGGCATTTCTCATTTTGAGATGCAGCCACAGCTCTCTCCCCATCTTCTTGCGCCACAGCTTCTCATAATCATAGTTGCTATCTATGCTATTGGCCAAAGCCTCGCTTGCGATTAACCCTTGGATTATCCCCCCTCCTGTCGTAGCCTTGACTTGTAGGGCGGCATCGCCGACTAATTTGACATTCCCTTTCGAAGTGAGCGCCCAAGGGTCGTACTTTGGCACTAGTCCGCCTTGCATCGAGATGATTTTTTTCACCCCTATTTTTCTGCAGAATGAGTCAAAAAGCGGCTTTCCTCCTTTCTCTGCCAATAGGCCGATGCGCACCGTGTTACCATCTTCCGGCACGATCCATGCGAATGTTCCGATATCCGGGAAAAACTCGATGGCATTATCATTTGAGAGTTTAGCGCGTGCTTGCACCCCCTGCCACATCTGTCGGTTGCACCACATGCCATTTTGTTTTGCGGTCATACTAAGCGGTCCGTCTGCCCCGACCAAAAAGTCATGGGTGCGAGAAAGAGTCCTTCCAGTTTTCAGGTTCTTCACGCCAATCTGGTCTTGTCCAGTGCGTATGACATGATGTCCTGTCAATATGTGCGCCCCTGAATCATACGCCTTATTCGCGAGTTTCTGGTCGAATGCACATCTATCAAGGATGAGGTTTGGTTTGGAAAAATTCACTTCTACAGATTTATTCCCCGCCGTGATCCGCGCTGTATCTATCTTGTTTACACACACATCAGACACATCGACCAAGTCATGTATTTGGCTAGTCACGATCCCCGTGCATTGGAATGGCTCTCCGATGATCTTATGCTCCTCATAGATTGTCACATCATGGCCGAGTTTTGCCAATTGATACCCCGTATAGCTTCCAGCTGGACCTGCTCCCACGATGTTTACTTTGACCATCGAAGAAAAAGGGTTGTCCGCTGTTTATATCAGATGCGAAAACACACGGAAGAATAATACTACTAATAAGTGACGAAAATGCTCATCTTTTTAAAGCACTAACCACTCTCTCGTCGGTATATGGTGACTGGACAGACAATAGAGACTCTTTTGACAAAGCCATTCAAATATATAGCCAAAGGCCTTATTCTCACCGGCGCTCTGACATTCTCATCGCTCTACGCCCAAGAACCAGCTCCAGAGGCTCCACCAGCGATCACCCAGTCCCAAGAAGAACCAAATGCAGAACCAACAGATGACGCTCTCCCAGTCCAAGAATCACAAAAACCAGATTATGAAGGCAGACAAGACATCCCTTTCAGGAAAACATCTCCCGAAGACCTTTCGTCAAGGCTCACGACCCTTGCCACTGAACTTATCAGGAGCCAGGCGCAAAAAAAACATGCAAGGCAGTATAGTGTCATTCTAGGCGATGTCAAGGAGACTTACTTTGATTTCATCAAGACACAGTATCCATTCATCGAAGAAAAAGACCTGCAAGCGACTTACAACTCCATGATAAAGAATAAGTTCTTCGCAGACCGTGAGGAGTCTCTTTATCCGACGACAAACAAGGTGCTCTTAAATGAGCTTAACGAGCTTCTCGCGGACAATCTTAGATTGGCCAAGTATTTTGATAGATTCCCAAAAGAGCTCCAAAGCCAGCTAAATAGGGAGATCGAGCTTTTGGAATCCCATAAGAAGCGTATGGTCGAGAAGGGTCACTGGGTTCCGTCGTGCCCCGATGATTTCAAGTTCTCCCAAAAATCTGCTGACCAGCTAAATGAGGCCATCAACAAAGTCATTATCAGAGCGATAAATTATCTTCCGATGGATGAGTATCGTGAACCGATAGAACTATATCGTGTCGATAGGAATGGTTTTGTGAAACATCATCTCAATCCAGCGATCAGGACGTTTAACCCTTGCAAAAATGATGCGTCCCAAGATGATTTTAGGGTGCAGACTATCCTCCACTTCCTGCAGTATCGCAACCAATTCGCGATGGATGCATGGACGACCCCAGAAAGCTACAAGAAGTATATGGACATGCATGAGACTCTTGGGTCTTTGATGACTCATATTTTCAGGCACACCCAAAAACACGACGATCTAAGAGGATACTTGGCATTCTCTTTACAACCAGAACACTACATTCCCCATGGTGGGGTCTATGTGAGAGGCACAGGTGAGCCCAACTATTCTTTTGATACCACAAGAGAATTGGCAAAGGGATTCACCTGTTTGGAAGAGCACACGTCTAACATCTACAAGGATCATAAGACCATTGGCGCGTTCATAACACGTTCTTTGCTAAAGCAGCCAGTCCACGTCCTTGACCGTGCTTTCAAGAACACCGGAAGGATAGTCGAAGACATCGGTGAAGGAAAAATCGGACGTCTAGTCAGCAAAGACATCTGGCATCTGATGTATAACTACTTCGCGCTGTGCAACTATACCAATCTTCTCAAGGGCGATATTGATGCCCTGACCAACTGGATTCTCTGGGGTGCAGGTGAGACCTCCCCTCCGGAAGCGGCATTGGCGCTAGTTCAAAGCCTGCATGATCTCTATAATGAGAAGAATGTCAAGAACAAAGGCTCTGCTCTATTGCAGGCATATTTCAACGCTAACTACCTCATCAATGCGCCTAATGACTTGAGATATGTGGTTGACCAGATGCGTTGACGTAGTCTTTTAGACCATCTTTTTAAATTTGATTCCCCTACTCGCATTCATGGCTGATGATTGGGATGCATTTCTTGCAGATTATTACAGAGACATCGAGAGGAAGATGCCACGTCTCCCTAATATGCCTTCTTATGATATAGCTTCTATCGCTCAAAAATCATACAAGGAAGCCAGGGAATCATTAGGGATTGCGGACATTACAGTTGATATCTTGCGATCTAGATTATATAATGCCAAAGGCATCCTCGATCTGGAATTTCTAACAAAGACTTCCCCTGCATTTAGGGATTTCAAGACAGACTATGATTCCCGCGCGCGAAGGCTAGCTGTAGAGCACAAGCGTCTCTCCAGGCTTAGGGACGGAATTAATGCAGTACCCAAACACAACACCCCGACAGACTCGCTTCTGGCCCCAAACACTGTCAACATCGCCAACACCCAAGAAGAGCCCGTCTCTCCAGCCAATTCAACGCCTGCCAATCAAAACTACGAGCAACCAAAACCAAACGTCGCTCTTGAGATGAAACTTGAGACACTTCATGAGATAAAAAAATCGATAGAGGACGGATTTTTCTCTGCTTGGCGATGGCTCACATTCTACTCCCTGGCAGGTATTGCGACGATGGGGATAGCTTACACTCAATTGGATGATTCTCTCGAATCCCAAAGAAAGGGGAATCCCAAAACCAACTCTTCCGTCCAGGCTGTCGATTACACCACAAAATTCATCGCTCTGGAATTTCAATTACGCGAGCTTACAAAAAGACAGACAACGCCTTCGGTGATTGTCACTGGCACTCAAGAGCTTGCTGATCGGCTGTCGACTCTTGAGTCCAATGTAGCGACAGCATTAAGATCGATCCCAAGAGAGATCAATTCCACTCAAGTCCAGGAAATGAACCAAAAGATCGCATCCGTTTCACAGGCGATCCAATCGATTCCCCCATCGGTCCAGTCGACCGAAATCCAGAGGATCTACCAAATACTTGATAGTCTAAGCGAGTCCATAAAGAGAAAGCCTGCCCAAACAACGGCCACAGTCACCAAAATCGTCCAAGACCCTGCTCTGTTAAAAGAGATCCAAACCCTACGAGAGCAAAACCAATCAATCAAGATGCAGTATGAAAAATTGAAAAATCTCAAACCTCAACCAAGAGCGGATCCATCACCCAAGCCCAGCGCCAAGCCAAACTCAAAGCTTGAAAATGCGCTCGACGATGCAGAGTACTGATTTTATATTTTTCTCGACGGAATTTCATTATTCCTCAACTTTATAAAGATGTTACTACTTCCAAACAGTAAAAGTATATATTGGTGGAGGAGTTCAAAATGGTTGAAAGTCTAAGAGATGGAATGTATGATTTTGCTTCTAAGAGGATCAAAACAGCGATAGTCGCGATTGCAGCTACAGCAGCTTCAATTGCCACGCCATTGGGGGCTTACGCATGCCCTATTCCCTACGAGAAAAGGGATGAAGTGTCTATCTACTGGAATCAGCCAGAAGTCCAATCAGCGCTAAAGTCCACTCACCAGAAAGATTCTCTTGTCGAAAAGCTCAACAAAGCATTGGCAGACAAGGACAACACAAAACTCCGGACCAAAGGACCAAACATCTATCTCACGATTAAAGGCAATGAATATACTATCTTGACCAACAAGGATATCTCTAAGAGGGTTGAGACCATCGCTGGTTGCAATGTGAAAAAGTCTGATTTGGAAAATGCGCTTGACGCTCCACAAACCAAGGAAGAGGAAGAAGACGCCGAAGAGACAGGTTGTCACGGCGGCTGTCACCAACCTGCCCCACAAGCGCCCCCAGTTTACAATCCACAACCAGCCCCACAAGCGCCTCCAGCGATTCCAAGAGTGAACTATGGGCAGCCAGCTCCACAAGCGCCCCTTGCAAAAAACGACCAGACTCAAGATAACCTTACTTACAGCAGGCACAATCAAGGCGTCCACCAGGCGCAAGAAATCCAAGAGACCAATCCGGAATCTCACAGGAAACGAAGGAGTAATGCTTGGATTATCCTGCCTATCGCAGTAGGTGCCTGGCTCTTATCTACTAGAGGCCGTGGCAACAGTTCCCCTCCAAGCAACGGCGGCGGAAGCGGCGGTAGCAACAACGGC
>CAYHWL010000089.1:0-6416 GCA_964359785.1 uncultured Methanosarcinales archaeon
GAATGGAACCGGTTGCGAACCACCGGTGAGCACACCGGTGGAATGACTGTATTCAACAAGGGATTGGTCTATTTTCTCCTTGTCTCGTAGGTATGCGGTTACGGCTTCGTGTGATAATGGTTTGTATCCTGCGGCTGACATCAGTGCTTGACTTGTTTCTCGCATCACATTGTAGGCGTCTTCGAATATGAGGTCGGCATTCTGTTCTTGGACTTGATGTTCTTTGATGTAGGATAACCTCCGTTCTGCCTTTGACATCAATGCTTTAGCTTCGTTGATGTCAGGCAATTGTTTTTCAACATCGCCTTCTTGCAGGTAATCTTCGAATGGTCTTATCATGGTAGTGTGAGATATCCTTCAAGCACGATTCCATTTGCGAGCGTGCCCAGGAATTCCTTCTTAGATGATTGGAGATCCACTTCTAGGATATTAATCTTGCGAGACAGTTTGTTCTCGAATGGTTTCAAGTCGATTGTGGTGTTTTCTTTGGCGATGATCGCAATGTCTATGTCGCTTTGTTCAGTGTCTTCTCCCTTTGCGTACGACCCGAAGAGAACAATCGCTTCTGGTTCGTTGTAGGAATCTTTGAGGGATTGGATCAGGCCGCAGTCATACAATGATTGCAGGTTATATATTTTCTTCAGCGGAAGCCATTTCGGATTTGCGGTGTTGGCTTTGTAAATGGTGATGGCACGATTCTTAGTCCGGAGGATTAGTCCTTCTTTCTGCAATTTTTTAAGAGATTTTTGAGCACCTGCTGGGGAGAATCTCGTCTGGCGTGCGATCTCTCTTAAGTGTTGCTTGGCGGTTGGGTTCTTGAGGAAGAACTCCAATATTTCGTTTACTTGCGGAAACATATGTTATCTGTGGTGAACAGTAGTTAATAAATGTTATTGTTTACCAAAGAAAACAAATGTTCACTATAGTATCTATATGCGATCATTTCAAAGTTGGGATTAATACCCCGCCGCTTGCGGCGACCAACTTTGACATTAGAAAATGCCGGTCACCGCAGTGAGAAAACTGGCGAATACAACAAATTTGCAACGGCAAATTTGTGTACACAAAATCCCGAAGGATTTTGTTGTACTCCTGAGCTTGCTCCGATTGGGTAGCCAGTTTTCAGGCATTTTCTTTATTTGTCGTGTATTTTCTTCACTAAATTAACGTGTTAGTCTAGTGGGGTTTCTCACTTAATCATTTAGTATACATACTATACAATTAAACGATTAGTAAGGGAGTCATAAATCGAAACTTCACTATTGCCACTATACAGTTACAACAAACGTAATCTTTTTAAACAAACCAGGCTTATCTGGTCATGGTGAAGACATAATGGCATTTGAAACAATAAAAGATTTGATTACAGTAAACGTTCCAACCAAAGAATCTGGATTCCAATTCAATGGTCGATTATGGACCAGATCATCTCCGGATTATCTTAGTTGGAAAGGAGCGAATGAGTTCTGCAACAATCGCAGCACTCTCCTTAACACGCTTGATGAGGCTGTCGAATTCCGTTTCGGAAGCAAAGGGGATGACGACTCTCATTTGCGTCAATGGTCACGCACGCTCATCGGCTACTCACCAGATGGAGAAGCCGGGAACCGCGCCTATCTCTTTGAACCGAATGCAGATGAATTGAAATTGGTGTTGGCACGGCCCGAGATCGTCAACAACCAAAATTGTCTCCTGCTTGACACGAAGGAAGATCTTGGAAAGTGTATCAAACGATTCGCCAGTGAAACCGATCGAACATTCATTGTACCGGCAGAAGACTTGAAACTGAACATCCATCCCGATGCATCGGGCCATACCGAGTATGGCACATCCGAAAAAGTCAAAGTCTTTATGCCGACTCAATCTGAGCAGAATGCTGCTTACATTTTGGCGAATCAAGACAAAGTCCATCGTGATTACTGCGGATTTGGGCATATCTGGTTTGCTAGACCTGTTCTTAAGGAAGGTCAGATGCTGGTCCGGCCTGTGGGGCTCGGCGGCAGCGGCTACTACTACGGCATCGACGGCGTCGATGCTGACGTCGACTTCAGCTACGATAGGCGGGCCCGCGGGGTAGCGTCGGCGCGCTAAATCTTCCATCGGAAATGAAGGTTAAATTTTTATATTCTTCTTTTACTGATTTTATTCCCCTGGAGTAATAGCGCTGTGCCTCAAACAAAAGGAAGGTGCTGAAAGGGGCTACACGCCCGGTCATCATGACAAGAGTCTATCAACCGATAGCATTGTTATGAAACGCTCAGAAATCGAAGATTTCTGGCGTGCCAAAAACCTTCGGTTTTTGAGCATACAGCCGTCACAACTAGTAACCTCGAAAAGGCGAAAGTCTTGGAGCGGCAGTGATTGTTATATGGGTGATTGGGCTACAAGGTCCGGCCTGTGGGGCTCGGCGGCAGCGGCAACTACAACAACATCAACAACGTCAATGCTAACGACAACTTCAACAACAATAGGCGGGCCCGCGGAATAACCTCTCTAGGGGATTTCCAATCATGAAAACATACAAGAACCTGTACAAGCAGCTTTGCTCTTGGGAAAATCTCGAAAATGCTTATCGAAGCGCGAGACTCCATAAAACTGGCAATCCGAAAATCCAGGAGTTCGATGCTCACTGGCGATTGAACCTGTGCGTCCTAATGCGAGAGTTAAGAGCACGCACCTACAAACCCATCAAACTCAAGACGTTCATACTGCGTGACCCAAAGACTCGGAAGATATGTGTTAGCGAGTTTCGTGACCGTATAGTACATCACGCTCTTGTCAACATCCTGCAACCTATCTTTGAACCTAGATTTATCCATGACAGCTATGCAAGCAGGAAGGGCAAGGGGACGCTTACGGCTCTGAATAGGTTCGATGAGTTCAAACGGAAAGTTGCTCAAATGTCCATTTCGGGGGGGGGCGAACGCAGGAAAGTGTTTGTGCTTAAAGCAGATATCAAACACTATTTTGGCACAGTTGACCATGAAATTCTAATCCGAATCATCGAGTACAGAATAAAGGATAATAAGATCGTCTGGCTTGTTCGATCCATACTTGGGAATTACAATTCTGGAACCCCTGGAAAAGGAATGCCCCTCGGCAACTGGACTAGTCAGTTCTTTGCAAATGTGTACCTTGGCGAGTTGGACCAGTTTGTCAAGCACAACCTCAAAGCGAGATACTATATCAGGTATGTGGATGATTTTGTGATATTGCATCACTCTTGGAGTCAGCTGGAACAGTATATCTGTGATATCCGAAGTCTTCTTGATACTCTTCAGTTAGAATTACATCCTACAAAGTGTTCAATTCAACCTCTTTCCCAAGGAGTTAGCTTTCTAGGGTTTCGAGTATACCCCAATCATAGGATTCCAAGGAAAAGGAATCTTAGGAAGATTCACATCAGGATAACTGATCTACTCGACTCATATGGCGCAGGCCAGTCGGATTCAATAGAACTTCTCGAAACCTTGAACGGATGGATGGGATATGCCCTGCAAGGAGACACCTACCGTCTTAGAAAACGCATGATTAGGTCTGTTCATTCGGAGCTCGAGAGACGAACTAGCACTAGGCAAACAATGTGCCACACCTAGATTTATTAGGCTAGATTCTGCTCTTCCATTGTGGTCTTTTAATCCATCTTCCAAAGACTCTATACTGCCTGCCCTTTGATGCGGACCTCCAGTCCTCAAAGTCTTGATTAGTTCGTGTCCTTTTGTGAATTTCCATCGCAACGCCTCTTCCCCCTTCTCGTCGTGCTTTAAATAGAAGCATTTAAAAAGGGGCGTCCATTTATAAAGGAAAACCACTCGTGGGAGGCTGATCTTTATGGCCAAAAAAGTCACTAAAAGCGAAGAAGGAAAACGTGAAGTCCGTATTGTCAATATCGTGGTGTCCACATCACTTGAGCATGACATTCCGCTTGAGAAGATGGCGGCCACGCTCTCAAACACCGAGTATAATCCTGAACAGTTCCCAGGTCTTGTCATCCGCATTAAGGAGCCAAAGACAAGCGCTTTAATATTTAGCTCGGGTAAGGTTGTCTGTACAGGCGGCCGTACAATGGCTGATGTCCAGGAATCTCTCAAGAAGATTATCAAGAGCTTGGAGAAGATAGGTATAAAGATCAAGATCGAGCCTGTCATCAAGATCCAGAATATTGTGGCTTCAGGCTCTATTGGTATGGACTTGAATCTCAACACTCTTGCCATGAAATTAGATAACACCGAGTATGAGCCAGAGCAGTTCCCTGGTCTTGTCTACAAGCTTATCGAGGATAAGGCGACTTTCTTGCTTTTCTCAAATGGGAAGATCGTCTGCACTGGGACCAAGTCCGAGGAGGATGTCCATCGTGTGCTCGACAAGCTCATCAAGAACCTCAAGAAGGTCATGTGAGACTTTTTTTCTCCATTCTCTCTTTTTTGTTATCTATCTTCTGACCTATATCAAATCACATTAATAATCGGAGTTTAATTTCCAATCAAAATGTGATTTGATTATTAGAAAATCACCTTGCAATTGTTCCCAAATATCCGAAAATTAAGGTGATTTTCTATAGATACTCCGTAATCTTTTCGGCTTTTTCACAGCAACCCATATAAATGAGGTTGTGACTCTTATCTTTGGGATGGACGCGGTTGAGCAGATTAATCTATGGCTGGAGTTTTTGCAGGATCATTACTATGCTGATATCTTGGAGCAGGCTAGAAAAGGTCATTTTTGGATTGAGATAGATTTTGCGTTGCTCTCACAATTTGATTTGGAGCTTGCGGATCTGGTGATATCTGATCCTGAGAATATGCTCAAGGCTGGTGAGATGGCCGCCGGTCAGATGGATATCCCTGGTGAGAAGAAGTCGTTCTTGGTGAGGGTGTTCAATCTTCCAAAAAGCCAGAAGCTTCTTACCAATGAGATCCGTTCCGAGCATCTCAATAAGCTGATGTGGACGACAGGTATTGTTAGGAATAAGGGCGAGGTGCGTCCTCATGTTGTGTGGGCGAAATTCGAGTGTCCTGCTTGCGGCAATAATATCTCTCTTCCGCAGATCGACAAGAAATTCCGTGAGCCTACGAGATGTCAGTGCGGAAGGAAAGGGAGGTTTAGGATGATCGAGAAAGTTCTGGTGGATGCGCAGTCGATTGTGTTAGAGGAGGTAGCAGAAGAGCTTGATGGCGGCGCCCAGCCAAAGCGTCTCAATATCTTTGTGAAAAATGATCTCGTGAGTCCTTTTATGGAACAGCGCACTAATCCAGGGTCAAAGATAGAGGTTACGGGGGTCATCAAGGAAGTCCCTATTGTTTTGCGTACTGGCGGTCAGAGCGTGAAGTATGATATCATTATGGAAGCCAATCATCTAAAGCCTTCCCAGCAGGATTTCTCGCAGATAGTCATCAGTGAAGAGGAAAAAGAGATGATCTATGAGCTTTCCAGGGATCCAAAGCTTGTCAAGAAGATGGTGGATTCTCTTGCTCCCACTATTTATGGTCATGATAAGATCAAGGAGGGTCTCTTGCTCCAACAGTTTGGGGGAGTGCGTAAGGTGCGTCCTGATGGTGTGGTCACAAGGGGAGACACACATGTTTTGCTTGTCGGAGACCCAGGGGCCGCTAAATCCCAGATGCTCAAGCGTCTTAGTATCGTGGCGCCAAAATCAAGGTACACCACCGGAAGGGGTGCTACGGGCGCAGGCCTGGCGGCATCCGTGGTGAAAGATGAATTCCTTCAAGGCTGGTCCTTGGAAGCTGGCGCGTTGGTATTGGCCCACAAGGGGATATGTCTTATTGACGAGCTGGACAAGATGTCTAAGGAGGACTCCTCTTCTATGCATGAAGCGTTGGAGCAGCAGTCGGTCTCGATTTCCAAGGCCAATATCCAGGCCACTCTTGTCTGTGAGACCAGTGTGGTCGCGGCTGCGAACCCGAAGATGGGCCGTTTCGATTCATATCTGACTGTGGCGGAGCAGATTAACCTGCCTGTCACCCTTATCAACCGTTTTGACTTGATCTTCGTCATCAAGGATATTCCCGACCCTAAGACTGACGAGAAATTGGCGTCATTTGTCCTTTCCTTGCATCAAAACACTAAATCGGCTCCCGCTCCTATTGATACTAGGTTCTTTCGGAAGTATATCGCTTATGCTAAGCAGAACTGTTTTCCGGTCCTCTCTGATGAGGCGATTATGGCGCTCAAGGATTACTATATCAAGATGCGTTCTTCTGGCAAGGGAGAGGGCCGCAACAAAGGTATTCCTATTTCCGCTCGTCAGCTTGAAGGCCTTATCCGTCTATCAGAGGCTTCAGCGAAGATGAGGCTTTCATCTGTGGCTGACAAGAATGATGCCAAGCGCGCGATCGAGCTTGTGGATTACTATCTGCGTCAGATAGCTTATGATGAGGAGACTGGCACTTTGGATA
>CAYHWL010000090.1:0-6411 GCA_964359785.1 uncultured Methanosarcinales archaeon
AGCAAGCCGCTTCTCGTTATCTTAAGTAGAAAGCCTCGTCGAAGGCGTTTGGAGCTGCACCTATGACGCAGTTCGGACTTATTTTAAGGAATCTGTAGGCTAGCCTACAGAGAAAATTTGGATTAAGGAGCGGACGGCCAAAATTCCTCCCCCAGACCCCCTCCTTTTGGCCGTCCGCAGTTTATGGCAGATTGCGCGCCGCCCGCCCCCGCCTCGGGCGGCGCGACTAAAAAGGCCGGAAGAAAAAGAGCCGAAAAAGTGGGGCGTAACAATTTTTTATATGAGAATTTTTTACTCTCGTGTAAAGTTGGATATAGAAAAGCCCCGCACTAGTAACGGGGCGATTCATTCGGGAGAGTCTTACCTAGCGAGTTTTGGTTTTATCTACAATTCTGTAGACCTGACCTGCACTCAATGTTGGAGGTAATGGCTCTCCTTTGACGACAGTACGTTCAATGCCGGTATGTCCTCCGCGAGGACCGACCATAACGTACTGACCTGAAAATGGTGCTTCTTTGCCCGGTTTTAAGGTTCGCATAAGCTTTTTACTGGTTAGAACAACGGGGATTAGATTCTCTGGTAATCGATCTTTACCATCGCACGTAATGGCCGTTGCGCTCATTACGAGGAGCACTTGATCAGAATGCACCAGCCTGATGATCACTCAGGCAATCCCAATTTTAGCACTTTTCTGCAAATTATCAAGTTAATTGTGGGAAAATCACAAAAAGGCTTGCAGTTTGCATTTATCTGTGTAAAATAGGAAGAGAAGTAACCTTAACTTCAAACACTATGATCAAAACATTTACATTCAAAAACTTCCTCTCTTTTAGGGATGAGGTGAAATTTTCTCTCGAAAGAGATTCGAATGATGATTCACACAATGACTCATTTTTCTCGATTCAAGATGGCGAACTACTTAAAAGTGCAGTGATCTATGGTGCTAATGCCTCAGGTAAATCAAATTTCTCAAAAGCTTTCGTCTTCTTTCACAATTTCATAGTAACCAGCTATGCAAATGCTTTAAGTAATAGAATTCCAACTGTTCCATTTCTTTTAAACAGCAAAACCGAAAATGAGCCATCATTTTTTGAAATCGAATTAGTTACAAAAGATAAAAAATACATTTACGGTTTTGAAGTTTCTCAATCAAAGGTATCAAGAGAATGGTTGCATCAGTATCCTCAGAAAAAAAACCTTTTTGACCGTATCGGAAATGAAATCAATTCAAATAAACGCCATTTTAAGGAAGCAACGGCTGCTTTAGAAAAGCAAACCAGATCAAACGTACTTTTCTTGAGTTTGCTTGCCGCTAATAACGGATCGATTTCCAATGAAGTCATTGAAGAGATTAAGAAAATCAATGTTTATCCCGCAGAAAATCGTGACCTAATTTTAAATTACGGATTTGATAATTATTCAAAGCATGAAGCTGAAATGTTGAGCTTTCTTCAAGAGGCCGATTTTAACATTGAGGAATTTCAATTGGAACAAAAAGAAGTGAATAAAGATGAGTTTGCAAATTCATTTCCCCCTCAAATGCCTCGACACTTAATCGATTTAGCAACTACAGGAAGCAGTAAGTTCGTTCAGAGAAAAGTATCTACAGTTCACACCAAATATGACGATAAAGGCAATGCAGTAGAAAAAGTGCCGTTTGATTTTATGGCTCAAGAGTCGGGAGGCACAAAACAAATGTTCGGTTTTGCCGCTTTGTTTCTTAATGCTCTAAAAGAGGGAAAAACATTGTTTATTGACGAATTGGATTCAAGTCTACATCCGGTACTCTGTCGATTTATCGTACAAACATTTAATTCTAAGAAAAAGAATCCTAAAAATGCACAGCTAATTTTCACAACTCACGATTCAAACCTTTTGGATAATGAAATTTTAAGACGTGACCAAATATTTTTTGTAGAAAAAGATAAATATGGCGCTTCAAATCTTTTTTCACTCAGCAGCCTTGGTGAAAGAAAAGATCTAAGCTACCGCAAGCGCTACTTTGAGGGGCGTTATGGCGCTCTGCCTTATATAAAATCTAACGAAAATCAATGGGAATGAAAAAGACAGGAATGAAACCGCGGATTTATATATTGTGTAATGGTGAGCTGGCCGAACCACAATATTTTCAAGACTTCAAAGATCACTTAAAAGCTCATAATATTCTGGTTAGATACAGGAAGGAATTTCTCAAAAAAGCACCGTGGAGTTTCATTGAAGCTGCCATTAAATTTAAAGAGGAAGAGCAACAAAAAGGGAAGTTTTCCAGGGAAGACAACGATCAAATTTGGCTTGTGTTTGATGTCGATAATTATTGGAGTGATAATGAGAATAAATTTCGTGAAGCCTTGAAATTAGCAGAGGCAAATGGTTTAAAGATTGCCTGGAGTAATGAGTGCTTTGAATTTTGGTTTTTGTGCCATTTCGGTTTATATAATTCTGCGATCCCGCGGACTGACTATCATAAAAAACTGGAAAAACACTTTAAAGATGAAGGTTTGGGGAAGTATGAGAAAAATATGGAGGACATTTTTGAGCCATTAACGCCGTTGCAGTCCGCAGCTATTGAAAATGCCAAGAGGCTTTACGTCAAAGACGGAGTGGGAAAAAATCCTTCAACCGCAGTTCATTTGGTGGTGGTGGAGCTTTCGAGAATTTTTGGGTAAATCAGTTATTAGTTCGCTCAAACATGGGTTGGGTCATATTAGAAAGTTAATCCTCGATCACGTCCTTGAGCGGCCAGAAAGTTCTGCCACCTTTTTCTAGCAATTGGTTGATTAGCGCCGTAGTTTCTTCGGGTTTTGCCCTATATAAAATCTTGAAGACAGTGACCTTTTCATCATCCACATAAAACCACTTTTTGCCCGAATCACCGAGTATGCCTTCAAGTAAATATTTTTCCAAAATGAGCAGCGCATTTTCTGGGTCAGCTTCTGCAAACTTATCCATCCTTGCCTGTGTTCCGTAATCCCATTCAAGTTGACCATGAGATTTTTCTAAAGTCTTGGCCATCATTTCAGTTAACCATCTGTAATCAAACACATCCTTTGAGTGGTTCACCCAAAAGCCAAAAGCGGCATAGATTTCCGGCGCCAAATCTTCTCTTTCTAAAAGAATAATCCAAAATGTTTTTAATTTTTCAAGTTTAACATTCTTTTCCTTGAACCATTCCTCACTTGCATTTCCGTTTGAAATGATACCTCGTCCCAAGAATGAAACAAATTCCTTTTGTTTTTCAGTATCGCTTCCACTCCATAATTTCTCCAAAAGCGGATGTTTATCTTTTTCTGTATATTGAACTTCATCAAAGTGGGCAAATGCTAATGCGAGATGCGTTGAGATACCTTTATCCAAATCTAAGTCTCTATTTTTCTTTCTTGCTGGATAAACTGAAGCACCAAGAGCAAGAGCGTACTCGTAATAGTCTCTAAGTGCGTCAAAAAGCTCTTTGTAGAGAGTGTTTGTCAAATATCCTTGCCATGCCGCAAAAAAATCTTCGTAGTGATCCTTATCTTTAGGAAAAATTTCCTCGAAAAGTTCAGCAATTTTTTCTTTATCTCGATAATAAAATGATGCCAGATAATGACCAATCACAAAGCGCACAGAAAGCGAAGCTTCTGAAATCGTTGTTTTATAAAGCTTTAACACATCGGTCTGTAATTTCTTCTCTCCATCGCAATAAACAAAGTTTACAAACGCCTCGAAAGCAACTCCTCGAGTCGAATTGATCGCAACATGGTAAAGATCACCATGTTCTCCAACCTCATGCTCGGGCTTTGGGTCTTCGCTCTTAAGCAAAAGCTCTAATAGCTCAAGGACAAAAGAACGCTTATCAGCAAACAATCCTTCGTAATCTTTTGTTAAAAAGTATTTTATTATTTCCGCAATTATCTTTTCCACCCATACCCAGCGAGCAAGCCATCTATCTTCATCGGTAATATTTTCCCGATAATCCTCCTTTTTTGCCTTAAAAAATTTCTCAAAAAGTTTGAACAAATTCTCCCAATCATCATTGTTGAGCTTTTTATCTGTTCTCAAGTATTCTTCAATTCCACGAAGGAAAGAGTATGTATAATGAATATTAAGGGCAGGATCAATAAACTCATCAGCATGAGCCAAATAAATGGACATACGCTGCTTCAGATCTTCTTTGATTGCATTGCCAACGCCTTCCGCATTGCGCGGGCTCAAAAAGTCATCATTTCTGTATTGTTCTTTTAGTTTTTCAGGGGCAAGGTCACCTTTCAAATCAGCAATGAGTGCCGATAAATTTTTGTAATCCGCAATTTCAATTGGTGAGCGGTCTTGTACAGCCCTAGCAAAGCCGCCGGAAGTAATGGATGGCGTAGGTTTATAGTCTGGATCGGGCTTGCGATCGAATTTTTCTTCACATTCTTTTTCTTCATCTTTCGTTAAGTTTTTAGCGATAGCTGAAATGACCCTCCAACCATACTCTTTTGTCCATTGTTTCACTTTTTCATCCTGTTCAGTAGTTATTATCTTATCGAAATATTCAAAAACTCTTTTTACAAAATTCCGTTGCTCAGTCTCAGGCAACCAATTTGGGAACACCTTCTTTAAGACTTTATAAAATTCGGGGGAACCAGAGAGAAAATCAATGTAATAATCTGTATCAAAAAACCGTGCAAGTGCTTTTTTAAGCTCGTCTGCAAACAATTCAGGGCAAAAGTGCATTGCAAAAATTTGTATTCTCCATGTCCAGTGGGTGTCCGGCAGTTTTGCCAAGTAATTATCATAAATTTTGCGTGCATTATCTTGGCAATGCCCGCTTATACTGCGCTCGATCAATTCCACTAAGACAGCGAGTAATGATTTCAAATCTTCTCGATCGGTACTACTTCTTTGTTTGCTAATGACCATATCGAAAAGATTTACATCGTATAAACCAAATCCACTGTCATAAGCATAAGAACTTTTATCATTTTCATCCTTTTCTTTTGCTAATTGTTTTAGAATATTTATAGTCAAATCAATGCCTTTTTCGGCATATTTACCTTCTAAATCAGCCAAAGCATCAAAAATCTCCGAATATCCCACGTCACTTAGTGCAAAATAGTTATCAAAATAAGTCTCCTTCTCATCTTCGTTCAAAGACAGTAAGACTTCCGCTAAAAGCAGGAGACTTTCATATTCTTTGGCTTCGGCTAGTTTTTTTACAATCAGGTGATAAGTGTGGCCAGTCGGCTTAAATGTCTTCATTAGGCCAATCCAGTTTTCTGCTTTGATCTTAGGAATGACCTTAGTTAAAGACTTTGCGGAAAGCTTTTGAGCAATCCACAAAAATTGATCTACAACTTCAGGATTGAAATTTTTTACGCAATCAACTTCGTTCATAATCTCAACAACTTTTTCTTCATCGCCATTTTCTTCAACAACACGAGCAAGATAGCGCAGTTCCGGCATCCTGAATGAATAACGAGTTTTGTCCTCGGCTTCTTTGTTTAGAATTGCGAAAAATCCGTTTTCGTCGAGCCAAGTAATCCAGTCAATGGGGGCTTTTGAGAAAAAATAATCGCGAGAATCGGGATTTGTAGCGATTATTTCGTACACAGTTTTCTTTTCGAGATTTTTAGTCTCTATTTTGAAAAGTGCATCTATCTGTTTGTGTAATTCAATTTGATTCATTTTCTTTTTTGGTTGCTACTGTGAGTATGGTAGTCAAAGTTTCCAAATATTCTTTTGCAATTTCTATAAACAATTCATCTGTATCGCTTCCTGTTTTCTTGTTTTGCCCTTTCAATGACCTTATTTTGCTAAGAATATTGACAGAATCATGATGATGAATGTCTGAAAAGTAGTTAAAACTATCAATTAAGAGTTTATATTCATTGGCATGAGTTTTTAAATTTGGACAATTATTATGCTGCTTTGAATTAAAAGTACTACAAAATGCTGTAGAAATCGCACCAGCGTCACGCCATTTATCAATCAAGCCTCGAAGAGAACCTGCACAGTGTTCGCGCCATTCAGGATTTTCTTTTGTATAGAATGAAGAAAGTGCAAAAATTGCTCCATCAATTATTGTAGTTGCAGTCTTGGACAAGCCAACACACCCATAAACTTTTTGTAAATTTTCTGATAAGAATTTTACGTTTGCACTATTAATCCCTAAATCATTATGTGCATTTTCTTTGGCACTGTCCGCGGATGCCCCTTTCACAGAAATTTCAATGCCCTGCTTTTGTTTCAATAGAGGGTCTCCTCCATAATTATTTATCACAGTTTGACCTCCAATGATTTGCGTGCCACTATTTTTATTCTTTTGAATATTTTTTTTAACAAAATATATTCCACCACTTCCACCTATAATCAATGAAATGATTATAGTTACAATGTCTGCCCAATTTTGTCGTAAAAATTCAATCATTTGCTGACTTTGATTTAAAAGAT
>CAYHWL010000091.1:0-6271 GCA_964359785.1 uncultured Methanosarcinales archaeon
TGCAATGAGAGGATCAAACGATGAAAGAAAGCAGAAGGAAACGGTTTTATCTAGATACAAACATCATCCTGGATGACCCAAGCGCGCATCTGAAATTCGGACCTGAAAATGAGGTCGTCATCCCCTGGGCCGTGTTTGTTGAACTAGACAGCCTTAAAAAAAGGCCTGATGATGCAGGAATGGCGGCAAAACAATTCTCGAGAAGTATCTACAAATTAGGGGAAGAAGGAAATCTTGAAAAGGGGATCAAATTGTCCAATGGAGCAACGCTTCGCATCACACATCAGTATAGATTCAATGAAAAAGACCCACTTCCTGCAGGGATTGAACTTGGCGGCAGAGACACGGAGATGCTTCGAGCGGTGCTTGCGGGAACATTGTGTGACATGAAAAAGGAATGGGAACATATCCTAGTCACCAATGACATCAACCTATCAATCGCGGCAAATATATCAGGAGTCAAATATGAAGACCGCCTTGCGGATAAAGTCGATATCGGAGAAAGGTTCTACAAAGGATATTCCTTATTGGATCTGGACTGCCCGCAAAAAGGGGACGCATACCAGATATTGCTGTCTAAACTACTCGAAAGCAATAATGATAAAACCCAACGACACCTTGATCTAGCGAAAATGAAAAGAGAGATGAATGCTTCACGATATTCTGATCTTGAAAAAGAAATCGAAGGCCTTGCGATGAACAAATTCTGGGTTTTCTTAGACGAAAAAAATAAGAAATTGATGAACGCAAAAAAACCAATCGACACACGCCTCATATTCAGATATGACCATCGGGACATGGCATTGCATGGACTCCACACATTCAATGATGAACACATCCTCGGATATCAAGCATTGAACCTGGAACAACAGCTCGCATTTGAATTAGGCGGACATCTGGCAGACAAGACATTCCAATACGCAATAGTCGGAGAAGCCGGAACTGGAAAGACATTCACTTGGCTACTTCTTGCACTATATAATGTGGAGAAAGCAAGACGAAGAGACGAAAACCCTAACCCGGAAGCCAAGGTATATATCACCAAACCCCAACAACCCCTCGCAGGCGAATCATATGGATTCTTGCCAGGAGAGATATCTGATAAGGTCATACTCGACTACGGCGGATTCTTAGCAAACTACGCAAAGATAATGCGCAGATCAGGGCTAACACCAACATTCGATGGAAACCTAAAGAAAGCCATCGATGATGAAGGGGGACTAATCAGCATCCAACCTATAGGATTCACACAAGGATACTCATTTGAAGAAGACGACTGGTTTGTCATAGATGAAGCACAGAACACTTCACTAAAAACCATGATGACTCTGGCCACACGAGGAGGACATTTTGTCTGTATGGGAAACATCGAGAGACCTGACAATCCGCTAGTCCGACCTGATAGAAACGGACTTGTTCACGCAGTTGAAGCAGTGCAACGAGCAAAACAGATTGGAAAACCCTACTTTTTACAGGCCGCATTACAATATAGAGAGAAAGTAAGACATGAAGCGGTAGAATATGTACTGGACTGCTACAAACCGTTGCCACTGCGTCCGCGCGGCCCGCAAGATTGATAAATAGCGGGAGAGGAATGATGGGTATGACAGGACTCACAACACACAAAGCGGCAATGAAACCGCAGCTCAAGCTCGCAGGCGACTATCTGGATTTGACTAGGCTTGAGGACAATGTGATAGTCTCACATCTTGAAAAAAGCAAAGAACTGCGCGAGATGACTTTAAATCAAAGATTGAAAAAAGGGATGCTACACTAAGCAGTCTTTCTCCTTCTTGAAAATCTGGTCTTAGGCCTTCTTACGCCGCGTTTCTCCTTCCAAGAGGAGTAATCCATACTTGGCTTATCACGATGGCTGATGGTCTCTGTAGGCGCATTCCGGTCATGATGATAATCCTGTTTCTTAAAATCGGGTTTCCTATCATATCCGCGTCCGGATTCTTGCGGCCTCCTATCAAATGAAGGTTTCCTATCAAAGCCACGGTTATCTTGCTCCTCTGGCCTGCGGTCAAAACCAGATCTTCTCTCAAAGCCTTCACGAGGCCTACGATCGAAACTTGGTTTTCTGTCGAAACCACGGCCTTCTTCACGATTGAATGGTTTGCGGCCAAAACCTTCACTTGGTCTCTTATCACCAAAAGAAGGCTTGCGGTCAAATGAACGGCCCTGGTCCCTGCCAAAACTTGGTCTTCTCTCAAAACTTTCACGAGGACGCCTATCACCAAATGAAGGCTTATTGTAATTTCTGCCTTCATCCCTTCCAGGATCACGGTCCTCACTCTGATATCCACGCTCAAAACGCGGCGAAGACCTTTTCTTGTCATCAAAAGAACGCCTGGCGAATCTAGGCGAGGAAATCCTGCTTGGAGTGCTCTGATTGCGATTGCCACCTTGGATAGGGGTGAATGAGCGCCTCTGCTGATGAGGGGCTCTCTTCCATTCAGACCGCTGTGGCCTGTCTGTGCGTCTCTCAAAAGTTGTCCTTCGCCCTTCGGCTAATTCGCGATCGTGGCGAGGTGCTCGATTATCCCTGCTAAATGATTTGTGCTCATCTTGGCCAAATGACTTGCGTTCAAACCTATTCATTGACTCAGGTTTTCTGTCCGCAAAATCCTTACTCACCGGTTCAGGACGCTTCAATGACCTTTGAGGAGAGCGCTTATCGATGTTGCCCTTCCGGTCCACGATATGTCTTGGAAACTTGTCTCCTGATCTGTAAGGAAGCAAACCATCATCCCTAGGGGGCTTATTCTGCGCAACCTTGGGCTTCTCGAAATTTTTCTTCGTAAAATCAGGAGATGGACGATAATTATCCTTATTCTGCGATAGGAGCGATTCGATCTCTTCTGGCCTTAGATTACGCCATTGGCCAGACTTCAATCCGCCGACAGATAGACTTCCGATGCGGATACGCTGAAGCCTCTCCACATCCTTACCAAGATGCTTGACCACACGACGGATGATATTCTTCCTGCCTTCATGGATAGTGAATTCGTAAGTGCTGAACTTCCCTTCAGAGAGGATCTTGACTTTCATAGGCCAGACGCTAAGCATCTTGCCGTCACTTGGTTCGTCTGGAAGAGCACCAATCTTGACGCCCTTGCCAAGCTCCTCAAGATCAACGACTGAAAGACGACCTTGTACAGTGGCCAGATAGACTTTCTCCTTCTCAAACTTGGGGTGGGCCAACTGCTGGGCAAAAGCACCGTCATTAGTGAGAATCAGAAGACCTTCAGTCTCATAATCAAGACGACCAACATAGAAAAGACGCTCTTGCGTATCTATAAGATCAAAAACTGTCCTGCGCTTGGCGGGAGGAGTAGTGACGAGATATTTGGCAGGTTTATTCATCGCGATATAGACTTTCTCCTGCATCTTGACACGCACGCCGTCGACACGGATATCATCTGTAGGTTCAGCTTTTGTGCCCATCTCAGTGACAGTCTTGCCGTTTAGAGACACACGCCCTTGAGAGATGATCTCTTCACACTTTCGTCTGCTCGCGATGCCTGCTGATGCCAGAATTTTTTGTAATCTTTCCATTGTTATCGTCCTCCCGACGAGATTGAGATGGGTAGGGAATGCCAGCTTATAAAGAAGAGGGAAGAAGACAAGCTGATACGACTAATAGAAAAAAGGGATGGATGCCCCCAACCCAGGGAGAAGGAGCCATTTACTGGGCTAGGGGCACAGGCAGCTTAACAGGAGACTGACGCTATCTGCGATGACTCTGCAAGCGCTAACTCCGCAGGAAGGAAGTCTCTCTCCCAAATCAGATCTTTGGCAGGCCCAACGTATTTTTGATAGGTCTTCATCTTGTTCACCTCTAGTAAACCCTTAATCTCAAGGGATCGGTCGTTGACTTGCGACTGTATTGAGCCAGAGTCTGCAACATAAGGGCATGGACATCTGCGCAATCAAGGTCGCACATCGGATATGACATGAATGAATTGTCTTGGGCTAACATATTACATCACCTCTTATCCTCTAAAAGATGGACTTGCTTAAATAGGGCCGGCAGGGATGTCTAGTGTGTCTAGTGCACGCCTATTGGGAGATGGCACAACGCAATCAATATATAGGAAAGAATCGGTGAGTCGCCATGCAAAAGGAGAACCTGCGCCTAGTCGTGATGACATCCTGCCTGATCATCATACTAGCCGGATTCGCGCAGTTGAGAAGCCCAACAACCGCCGTAATCGCCCAAATCGGCGAATCCAACCAGGCCTCTGGATTGTGGGTATATGCCGCATTGATAACTATCATCCTAGCGATTGCGGGGTACCGCTTATCAAACAGTATCGACTATAGTAAGATAACCGGTGGATCATGGCTAAATAAGGAGCTCAATACCGCAAACACCGCGATAGACGCGATGAATTACCCTGAAGCATATGATGCTTACATGAGAATCACCACACGCAACATCCCTGAAAACAAGAGAACACAAGTGGATGATGTCTACTATAAGCTGTTATTATTCGACTATCTCAATCAAATGCAGACTGCCGCAATCAACGGACATAAAAGAGCCTTACAAGACCACATCTTGACCATAAGCGATCTGTTGAATCGCATCAATGATAAGAAAGGACAACTTTACTCAATGGGAGTCTATCACCTGCAATACTACTCTTGCGCCACCCCTAGGAAGAATAATTTTGGGAAGCTACGCGAGATGGGAAGAAGATAGGAAACTACATAAACACACAAAAGATCGCATCCTCTTATGAGCGGAATTTCCATCAAGAAAGGCATTATACAAATCCAAAGAGAACTCAATGACCTGGATCTATTCGTAGCGGATTTTATCAAGATACTAACATTATACACAGACTATTCCTTAGTTGGGGGATATATTGCGATCATAATAGGACGAAGCAGGGGAACAGAGGACAAGGTCCAGATGTACAAACGGATGATACGGGAGGCACGATGAACCGAGCAGAGTTTGTGGATTACTGGGCACGATTTCTCCTTAAACATCCCCTTGAGGGGTGGACGGTCATAGAAGATTCATCAATATGATAATGGCAAACTCAAAGAATTATCCGTTTAGCGCAAAAGAATACTTGCACAAACGAAAGGAACAATACCAGTAAATATCAAATAGGTTTAATAATTCATACTGGAGAACAAACGCATGGTCCTTGAGATGCTAGTCAGAGCAAACAAAGCAGAAGAGCACCCCGCAAGGATGTTTTTCCTAGGGCTCATGTATGCGCTGCTAGCTATCGTGATATCACTTATGATATTTAGGGGGGCGGCTGATCTAGTGAGCGTGTTTTTCTGCGTGATACTCCTTATGCCACTATATTACGACACCCTGTCAAGAGAAGAATATAAGGAGATACACACCCAAAGCGAAAGAAGACTACTATTGGAACACGCGCAAGCAGTCACATTTTTGATATGGATATTCTGCGGGATGACAAGCGCATACGCACTGGCATATATCGCTTTGCCAACCGACTATCAAAATGACGCATTCCTCATGCAAACCGACACCATCACAGAGTTCAACGACGCGCTGCAAAATGATGTCAGCGGAGCCGCAGTCTCCTCATCAGTGTTCTCAAGCATCATACAAAACAACCTCAAAGTGTTCTTTATCAGCCTAGCGCTGGGATTCTTAAGCGGATCCGGGGTACTGCTCATCATCACATGGAATGCATCGATAATCGGAGTAGCCCTGGGAAGGTATATCCTAGAACAATCCACAACTGGGAGCCTTGCCGCACCAATCCTTGGATTTCTAAGATACGCAATACACGGAGTCCCAGAGATAATCGCATATTTTATCGCAGGAATCGCCGGAGGATTACTTAGCCTCGCGGTCATACACCACAGCGAAAAACATACTGATATCAATGACCTGCTAACAGACACAACAACATTAATCGCGATTGGTGCGGCCATACTGGTGATCGCAGGGATAATAGAGGTATATGTCATCCCAATGATAGTCTAAACATGCATGAAATCATCAGGAAGAACAGATCACATCTTGGATAGCTGGCCTCGCCTTGGCTCGAAGACCTCGCCTTCTCTTTTTAGTTTGTCAATCACTTCATTGGCATCCTGCTCGCTCATATTACCCTTCTCCATCGCCATCTTGACGAGATCCTCAATGGCAAAGACCTTGCCAAACTTGCTAGTGGCCTCATTGATGCACTCTCTGACAACACCAAGCTTGTTACGCTGAGACATCGAGACGCCGGATTCTAGACGACCAATATCCAAAGTGCCAGTC
>CAYHWL010000092.1:0-6106 GCA_964359785.1 uncultured Methanosarcinales archaeon
GGCGAAATTTAATTTACTGCAGGTGCTATCCGGGTTTGGGACATTGCAGGTCAAATTATTGTAGAACATCTCGACTTTCACATTGCTATTGAGCAGGTTCGACCCGTTGAAATTTTTCCTGTCGAAGTTAGAGAGCTGCACGTTGAATTGGTTGGTGGAGGCGATCTTGCTCGCTGTCGCAGTGATTTTCTTGGGAGCTTGGCCCATTGCAAAAGTGTTGATTGTCATTGTGGTGCCATTGGGTATCGCAAGTTTGAGCAAAGCGCTGCTAGAGCCACTTGAGGGCGCCGCGGTCCACTTTATTGATCGTCCATTTGGATACGTGAGATTGATCTCTGTGAACAGCCCTCGTGTATTGCCGCTGGCTTGAGTGATGTTGATGGTGGTCACATTCGTGCTGATATTCAGGTTGTTTCCAGTTCCTATATTGGTGTTCTCCTCATACATCCCGGATGATCCAAGAGCCCCGTGTAATGGGATATATCCCATGTCAGTGTTATTGCTTGTGAGCCCAAGTGTGACATTGAACACGGAGAGGTAATTCACGCTGTTGTTCGATGCGAAGAAAGACACTAGGATTTCGATGGGGATATCTCCTCCAGGAAGTGTCAAGTTGAAAAATCCGTTCGTGCGATTATAGGTATCGACATAGGAAGGCAGTCCTGTCAAGCCTGATATCGTCCCAAGATTGCGGAAAGCGGCTCCATCCTTGTATATCCTGCTTCCAGGCATGATGATATAGTTTATCCCTGTAAAATTGGAGAATGTCTGCAAAGCGCTCGTGTTTATCTGCCCAGTCACATAGATGATCTTTGTCGTCCCGTTTATTCTACAGCTGGCTATCTCGCCTCTTTGGTATTTAGAATAGTTCAGATCGCAGTTCGCATTGTATCTCCTGTCTACGCCAAATCCTACAGACATGGGCGCGAACGTCTGTCCATACATGAAGAATGAATATGAGTTATTCAAGGGCAGATAGGTTATCCCATCAGTCCTGTTGTTGATATTATCAATACTTACAGCCAAGTGGTTTCCGAAGGTCCCGTCAGTCACCTCGAATCCTCGGCCCAGGTCATCTCCAGTGGAATTGTAGACTGTGATATTGATGCCTATCGCGTCTTCTACAAACACATCAGAACCGCTTATGCCCTGTTGGAATGTGCTTGCCTCAAAATAAGGGAATAACGGGCCGACATAACTGATGTTGTTAGATACGTTGACTATGACATCAAGCTTATAGAATGTCTGTGACACATTACTGACGTTGGGTATCAGGACAAGCCCGCTCGCGCTGCTGATGTTGCCAAAACTGCGCACTGGTGCCATCTCCGAAGAGCCAAAACTGGTCATATTGTACATATACAGCACTACAGTGGCATTTACCACTGGTGCTCCATTAGGATACCGGATGGTGAGGTTCAATACGAATTGGTTTGGATTTGGGTTCGAAGGGACTGTGCTGTTGAAATTGATCTGCCACATCCCTTCAGATGAATTAACGCAATTAGATGAATTATCGCAGCCGCTGCATGTCCAATTATATCGGGTCTCTGTCGTCAGTGTCACCGCGAATGAAGTGGCGTTGAAGGTGTTTCCGAGATTGGTTGTGTTGGTGAAGAATAATCCTGTGGTGTTATAGACCCAGATAGTTAGGTTTTTCACCTGCACGTTATCGCTGATGTTGCATTGGAATGCCACTATCCCGTCAGTGTCATTTGAGCTGTTGGCAGGCAAGATTAAGTGCACGGCTGGCAAGGTGGTATCCGCGGCCAATACTCCGACGCTAAGAAGTATCGTTGTATTGACAGTCACATTCTCAACGGTAGCATTGACTCGGACAGCATAACTTCCATTCACTGTGGGCGAGGTCAGATTGAACACGAATCTCCCAGTGGTCCCGGCAGTCCCATTATATATACTGCCATTGAGTTCTAGTGTTACATTCACTCCGGGTATTGGACTTGCGTTTGAATTGAAGATATGTCCTGAAGCATTGAAGTACGTGCCATTGAGTGGAGTTGAATTGCCAAACGTGGCCGATAAATTGATCTCATCGACCGCATATCCCGAAAAGGAGTTGACAGTGAAGGACACGATATTCCCTCCGCAGGTGATATTTGCGCATCGTGGGGTGGTTGTCTCATTGCAGATAGATCCAGCCATCACGGAGTTCAAACTGGTCGCGTACCCTGCGCTCCGCAGTATATTTCGGAAATTGGTACATCTGATCCCTTCGACTTGAACAATAGCCGACGAATTGAAAGTTGATGAAAGCAGTGAATCATTCACAGACACGAACCGGTTTCCCACGACTACGCTAGTATCAAAATTGACGCCTTGCGCGTTCACCCTGCCTACCCACTGCACTCGGCCTTTGCCTGGTGTCTGTAATGTGAGATTCACCATATTGGATATGTCATTTGTATTGTTGAAGTTGGTGGTGTTGCCGGAATATAAGGAGAATGTCAAGGATCGGATAAAGAATATGCGTAGGGGGACTGCCGCGAATGTTATGTTGCGTTGCTGTACCAAGAGATGGTATTCTTTCATGAATCCTGCTGATGCGAGGCTCCCATTGAAAGTCAACAGGACATCCCTCGACGCGCCCGCTCCAAGACTAGCGGCAAATGAATCGTTCACTGTTGCCTCCGGGGCCGGCCACCAGTTGCTGCATGTGACGTTCACAGTCACTGATACGTTACTGTTGTTTAGCCCTTTCACATACCAGCCAAAGGTGGAATAATTGGAAGCGAGATACGATACGTCGACATTGAATATCTCTGCGTGGCTTGCGTTGAGTTCATATGCTGATTGGTTTATTATCTGCCTTTGCAGGAAGTCTGTGTTGCTTGTCCTGCCAAAGAGGCCAAGGGTGATATATTTGGTTTTGTCGCTCCAGTTGGCGATCAAATCACATTTCTGTATTCCTGTGACGTTTATCCCGACGCTCTCAAAGGTTGTCCTATTATATGAGCTGTCGCTTGGGGCGGTAGAAGTGAAAATAGTGCTATTCTGCCTGATCATACCATAGACTGCGATTGTGACATTGTCTTTTGCCACGCCATCGTTTGCTATTGTGAAGGGGAAGTTTTGCGGGGTGTCATTCATTACAGATGCCTGCAAAGAAGCAGGCGTGACAGACAGATTCCCTCCGTAGGTGACCTTCAAAGTATAGTTGGTCTGTGCGCTAAGCGCGTAACCTATCACCATCAACCAATAAGCTTTCTCGTTCACTGGTGTGATATTTGTGGTCTCGTTGAGTCCAGCGGCAGCTCCGCTCAAGGCTACGCGTACACCGCCCTCGGTGAAGACATAAAGATCCAGATCATTTGACGAACCCATGAATGTGAGGTTCACGGTCATGGTGGTCCCATTGACAGGGATGATTTTATACAGGATAGTGTCGCCTGCGGTGGTGGCGGTCTGTTGGTTGTTCACTGTCCCAATCACAGCTCCCAAACCAAATATAGGAACGGTCAATGCCACAGGCAGCCTGTAGTTCTCGCCAAGATCGCTACGTATCATTATCGTAGTGCCGTAGATAGAAGGAGATTGTCCAATTGGCACATAAAATCTGACGATGTAACTTCGGTTGGATCCGGCGGTCAGCGTCACGACCGTTGGCATCTCGACATTGCTAGTGGCTATCGCGTGGTCACCTTCTAGGTCTGTGATGCTTTCGACGCCAAAGGAGTACGTTCGAGCTGAATTATTCAGGTTATATATCGTGACATTCGCTTCAACGTATCCGCCTGGATAGGCGTCAATCCCTGTGTTTTCAGCGCCATTGATTGACACGCGGCTGGTGAAAGAGAGCGCAGCGGTGATATTGATTAGTCCAGCCCCTTTCTCGAATGGATGGCCGCTCATGTTCTGTGCAGAACCGCTAAGTATCATGCGGTAATCATTGATGCTCAGATTAGGGCGTGATTCCATCAAGAGTGCGAATAATCCAGTCACGATTGGTGATGAGAAACTAGTTCCGCTTGCGGCATTGAAACTATTATCAGTGCACAATGCGCTTGGATTTCCTGGGCATTTAGCAAGAACAGGCGCGCTGGAATTGATGGTTGTCCCAGGAGCTGTAAGTGTAGGCCCAAATCTGCCGAATGCGAATGGCCCGCGTGAGCTAAATGATGCGATGGTGTCATCAGAGACGTCTAGTGTGCCTGCGTCATTTGTCGCGCCCACAGATATTATCCCTTTGGCGACAGCGGGTGAAGCTGACCCTTCCGTATCAGGCCCGGAATTACCTGCGCTTGCGACAAATGGTATTCCAAATACTTGCGGAGCGCTGCTTGCGACAAGGCTGATAGCGTCAAATCCATCATCTGGAAATGGCAGTGAACCAAATGAACCATGGATTATGTTCACGTGTTGTGCGATAGCAAAATCTATGCCTTGTATGATGGCAGTTGTGGTCCCGCTACCACCATTATCAAAACTTTTCACAGCCAAAAATGAGACATTGGGCGCGATGCCTATGAATCCGCTTGTGTTCACTCCACCAATGATGCCTGCGACATGCGTTCCGTGTCCGTTGTCATCCATGGGGTTATTGTCGCCGCCTCCTCCGCATGAGTTGCTGACATTTCCGCAGAAATCATACCCGCCGATCACTTTCGCGCATGTCCCTGCCAAGAATGAGTCATTGGTGCAGCCTCCAAAGACAGTATGAGTATAGTCTATCCCAGAATCGATGACCGCCACTTTTATATTCCGGCCAGCCAAGCCTAGAGTGTCTCGTGCAAATGGCGCCCCTACAGTGGGTTCTGCGACGTTGAAATCAAGACGTGGGATATCATCACGCAAAGGGTCAAGCGTCACTATATAATCAGGGAAAATACCAAGCACTTCAGGACTTGTTTTCAGCCTAGAATATGCTTTATCAGATAGGTCTGCAGTAAATCCATCTAATGTCTCGAATGCTCTTAATTCCGTGACATCACTTGACATGATAGAATTTGGATCCTTGATTGAAGAAAGCACTCCCTCGACATGCGTTTGGATATATCTCTTGCGTCCTTCCAATGAGCTTATTGATGACCCACTTATGAATTTCTTGACTTTGTCCTCTTTGAGCAGGACAACGACCTTTGCTCGACCGGTCTGTTCCAAATCACGCGCTACCCGCAAAGATTCTTTTCCGACAAGATTCTTAGTTTTCTGTGCTATCACACTATCTAACCTGTCGAACTTGTCAATATTGTCTGGAATTCTTGCTCCCCCTATGACCGCAAAGAGAAAGAACAAAATTGCGGCTATGCCGAAAAACTGTCTGGTTTTCATGGGAGGGTGGACCTTATTGATAAGACTTTGGGGTCTTTATCGTTTTATCTTCGTTTGTACTCTGTGGTTGGTTTTTTTCCCATCCAAAAGTATGCTACTAGGCCGACTATCACCAATACCAATACTGCTATCCACCAACTGCTTGAGCTCTTGGCAGGTGTTGGCGTCTTTATCTGTTCTGCAGGTGTCGACGCTGGTTCTGGTTGTGCGGCGGGTGTAGTCGGTGGCTGCGCTGCTGGTTTTGGTGTCTCTGTTGACGCGGCTGTGAATGTCACGCTTTTTCCGCCCTTATTAAAGCCGCTCTTGTCGAAATAAACTGCGGTGAATTCTCCAATCCCCTTTGTCGATGATAGGACTTGGACTTTATATGTGATTGTTGCGCTGTCTCCAGTTGTGGTGAATGACCATGCGTTCGATTGATCTTTCACGCGTGTCTGGATGCTGGATTTATCTTCTTTGCTTCCAACCACATTCCATTCGAGCAGCTTTGTTCCTGGAGGCAATGTTTCTTCCAGGGTGAATTGATCGTTTGCGGTTAGTCCGCTTGCGGTCAATGTTACCGTTGCGGTCGTACCAGGGGCGATGCGGTCAGGCATCCCACGTGATACGGTGGCGGCTGTTGCGCTGCCCACGGCGATAAGTAATACGATCAATAGTGTGTACGTGTTTTTCATCTTAATTCACCCCGTAGAAGGATTTCACGAGGTCTAGTATTTCGAAGGCCGTGTAGGTCTTGATGCCTCTGTAATAATCCTTGATTACGTCTATGAGTTCGAATGCGCTCATTGTCTTTTTAGTGTTCACTACACTGCTGCCT
>CAYHWL010000093.1:0-6031 GCA_964359785.1 uncultured Methanosarcinales archaeon
GGCTAATTCGAATGGATGCCGCTTATTCTTATTCGCACTATACCATTTAAAGAAATTGAGCATATGTTTTTTGACTTCCTCATATGGTGGAGGGACATGAGTTGAGCCCTGGATCTGTACATTAAAGAATCTTATTCTTCCGCCATATATTACGCCAGTGTTTTTAGTGAGAATCCCGTTGACTTTTTCAAGAAATTGTGTGTTCAATTCGCCAGAATACCTTTTGATATATTCTAGACATTCTTTCCCATTTATTGCTTCGTTATAATCCTCAGCTCGCACCCCTGACGGGATTATCCTATCTTTCAGAATTAGTGCAGTCTGCCTGAGTGTCAGTCTGTTGCCTTCGATTGCATTAGAATGGTATGTGAATCGTATAACAAAATCTTCGTTCAATTTTTCTTTGACACTCTTAGGTGTTTGCTTAAGCCAAGCGATATAGCTCTCTTTTAAATCCTGCAAAGTTTCTGCATCATGCTCTGAGAGATAAGAATAATTCGATAGCTTTGAGAATGGCCTTGCTTTGCTTTCTATTTCTTGAGCATATTTTTTTAACTCTTCCCGTGAAGGCTTCTTATCACCTAAGAAAATCCTTATTTTTTTCCACTTCTTTAAACTGAGCCTGATATTTTTTGTGAAATAATAATATTCCTTCTTGTTTCGCTTGATGGTCTCTATGTAGGTCATACACTATTGTAAGTGCACACAATATATAAATATTTCGGTCAAATGTGCACATACAAGAAACAATCGTCAAGGATGTAGCCCAATCGTGAGTGTGCCCCCTTCCATTCTTCGTGTTAGTCCGGTGTACCCCAAGTGATGATTGATTTGAACTATTCTTGTACACACTTTACAGATGGTGATGTCTAGTGTGGTGGATTGATCCAGGAGTCTTCACCCACCCAATCCACATCATTATTAATCCCTTCGGCTCCTCTTTGTCACATGGAAAAAGCGATCACTCTCCTACTTCTCACTCTGCTCGCCTGCCAGACTACGCCTCTTGTCCCCGAGATGATGATTGGTGACAAGACCTATCAAGTCGAGCTGGCGACAACCCCACAGCAGTGGGAGACTGGGCTGATGTACAGGGAAAGCATGGCCAAAGACAGTGGTATGCTTTTCATCTTCCCAGACGAACAACCGCGGGCGTTTTGGATGAAGAATACTCTTATCCCTCTTGATATGATATTCATAGATGAGCAAGACAAGATAGTGAAGATCCACAGGGACGTCCCGCCTTGCGAGGCCGACCCCTGTCCGTCTTATACCTCGCCGCCTGCGAGATACGTTTTGGAGCTTAGCGCGAATCAGTCTCTTCGTCTAAGGCTAGGTGATCAGGTGGAGATCCCGTAGCTTCCAGGTTGTCAAGGTCTATCACTATATTCTTCACCAGACGCTTAGGTCGTCTCTCCGCGCTTATCATGCCAAGCGCGCGAAGCCGGCTAAAATAGACTGATACTGTGGGGAGCGGCACGCCAAGTTGTGATGCTATCTCAAAACTTGTGTGTTTCCCGTCACAGGCTGTGAGCACCGCTAATTTCAGTGTATTGAGCGGTTTTATGGTGCGGTCAAAGCTTTTCCCGTCTGTGATATAGAGGCTTATTAACGGCTCTTTCTCTTTTGGCCGTATCATGTCCCGCAGATTGGAGAAGTATAGGTGCAGGTTCTCCGCTATGATGTCAGAGCCATCTTCTCCTTTGGACATGGATACCGCCTCTTCCATGCTCATCCTTTTCTCGTTTGCCAGGAAGGAATCAGGTGGTATGGCGTCGCTAAAGACCTCGAATATATCCCGCACTTCTGCTTCCACGGGCTCCCGTCCGCCATAGTGCGCTTCCACTATCTCACGGATAGCCGCAAGGTTCATCCCAAATCCAGGCATCGTATCATTGGCTGGATTCCTGATAAACGGGAAATCCGGGACGTATATCGGCGCGGGCATGAGGGCCATCGGGTCTTCGTCTGATATGATGGCGGATATCGTCTTGGCGAATGCCTTGAATCTTTCTCCGGATAGGTAATAGCTTGGCCGTCCTGATGCTATCTCCGGGAATATCTCCGCTAGATACGTCGCGATGAGGTAGTCTGCGATGATGTAGTTCATCTTGGCCAAGGTGAAGTCATCGAAATAGGTGTACTGGAATTGCGATTTTTCTTTGATGTCCTGGAATGTTATCCTAGACAGCACTCGCGAGAATATGCGCGCGACAGTTGGCCGTTTGAACATGCGCCCCCATGCTTCTGACAGGTAGATTATCTTGTAGTCTATCCCTTCTGCACAGAGTATCCCTTCCACTATCTTGAGATGCTCCATGAGCTGGTCTTGTTTGCTCCTTCCGCTTGACAGTCTCTTTAGGAAGACAGGATGTTCATAGACAAATGAGTCCCAGACGCAGATATATGCACGATCTGGTTTATAGTGCTTGCACAAGTAGAAGAAATGCCTTGTGATAGAATAGCTTAACGTGACTGGACTGACGTTGGTATAGAGCGTTTTCACGTCATTTCCCCCGCCTTCACTCACAGATTCGTAGGATTCCCTGCCTAATAAATGTTTTTACAGATTTGTAAAGCGACTTTTTATTAACCCCTAAAACAATATAATGAGTATAAAGATTATAGGAGGTGCTAAAAATGGTGTCAATCCAGGATATGAAGATCGATTCGTCCATTCGTAGCTTGGTGTTCGCCAACATCAAATCGGGTTATTACAAGAAGTCGTTTGCCCCGCAAAGCACTCTAAAATCAAAATACAACTACAACACCAAGACTTTTGAGCTAAAGGCGATGTAGTCATTCGGGGATATTTTCATAATTTCCTTAATGTGTCTTCGATGCACACGGAATCGTTGCCGCCAGGAGTGTTATAATGCATCTGCAGGATTTTAGGATATTCTAGCTTGGAAGATAGCGACTCATTCGCTCCGGATTTATTCTCAAAAAAGAATGCCGCGACTCTGGGCAATTCTCCTCTCTCATATATGCTGCCTTCGTATATTTCCCCTACAGTGGCGACCATATTGATCTTGCCTTTTCGGTCGTTGTAATCACGCATGACATGTTTTTCCGGGTCAAAATGGTCAGAGAGGCCGTCAGGAAGATACTTCTTCAGATAGGTTTTTTCGTGCGCCCTGATGTTGTAACCTTCTACCCAGCGGAGTCTTCCTTTTGATTGGTCAAACTTGATGGCGATGAACTTCCCTGTTCCTGTGGTAGGTCCGTCAGCAGGTCCATAGATTGAATCTTTAAGACAGTAGACTGTCACTTCCGGGAACCGCAACGCAAGCGCCAAGCTATTGCGGGATTTAGCTCCCATATAACGCAGCTCCTTGTCATATTCATTCATGAAGCTGAAATTGGCTGGAGATATGTAGGCCAACAGATCCTCAAAACTCCGGATCGCTCTAGTTTCATCCCATTCCCCCTTCCGTTTGCATAGCTCCTCATACACTTGCCGCGTGAGCCGGACCCCATTCGTGCCCATCTCATCATAGATATTATCATGCCACAATCCATGATCTTGTATATTGAAAGTGGATGGGTTATAGAGTGGATTCTCTTTTAAGAGCGCACGCGCAATAGAGTTAGCATTCAAATAATTGTCCTTACGATCCAAAAATTTTATCCTCTCTGTGAGGAATCCGACCAATACGGAATTGCACAGGCCGTCGAAGATTATGTATAAGCTCACCCAATTATCAGGCTGCAGACCTTGTCCATATTTGTTGCTGCAATCAAAAAATATCGCTCCATCATGTCTCTTCGACCATTCTGGGACAAGATTGAGTATTCCTTTCCACCCGCCCATCTTCGTGAGCTTGATATTATTTGTGATATGCTCTTTCATAGTCTCCAGAAGAGTAGGGACGTTTTTTGCTCCACCAAGTATCCCGCTCACTGGATGGGGGCGCTCCTCGCCTGCGTTTCCCATCGGTACGCCCATGGTGAGATATTGTGAGATGACATCTGCTTGATTGATGCTTACTAGTTGATCCATCAGATAGAGGAATGGACCGCTCTCATTCCTCCCTTTTCTTTCGGGCCTTGAGGACACGCTTTGTGTGTCTCCCGCGATTCTCTCTTCTAGTCGTGGCATATGGTAGATCCTTGAAAATATTCGGTTGTTATCGACGTTGTCCGCGCATCCAATAAAAAGTTTATGCACATTGTGTCCATCTGTCACAGATCCAGCTCCATGGCAGGGGCTGATCCGTTATAGACGATGAATAGACGAGAGAGTATTTAAACCTTCCGGTAATTTACCACTATAAAGTGACGCCAAAATCCAATTCTTTCACTTCATATCTCTCCATTTGCCTTTGTGCAGTTTGCTAAGCACCTTGTCTGACGTGGGCTCATTGCGCAGCGTCCCGTCTGTCCCTCCCACGCCTTTCATCATGCGGGTCACGAACTTTCGTTCTACTTCAGGGCCATAGGGCGAGGGCTTGGTTATCATCCGTCTTTCGACTACGCCAGGTTTAGGATTCACAGAAAGCGGACCGGTGCGCACTTTAGGCTCGTGCGGCCGGATTATCTCGATGGCTCGGCGGTGTATCGGATTGATATATACCCCATCTTCAAAGAACAGCGAGTTGCCGCTCTTGATGGATATGAGCCGCAGCTCACGGATGCTTGGGAGCAAGAATAGCGCGGCCACTCGGAATACCGCCGACACGAAGAACACGACAGGTATCCCCGAAACAAATCCCAAGCTGGGCACATAGGCGATGAAGAGTCCGCCCATGCTGGCCCCAAAGAATATCGCTTTACCGACGATGGCATTATAGTACGCGGAGCATTTTATCGTGTTTTGTGGCATGACCGCGTCAAAGATGTAATTCGAGATCGCTAGATCAAGACCAGCCCATGTGAATCCAGAGAGCGCTTCGACAAAGAACAGATACACCGGATCGACGAAGAATATCCATAATCCTGCGATGAATGGCACAAAGAAACTTGTGACTATCATCACTCGGCGGTTCCCTGCCCGGTCGATGATGGCCCCCCACATATCCATCGTGAGGTACTTGAAGATGACAGAGCTGGACAAGATGAGCGTGAATGTGAGGTAGTCGAACTTGAGCGATGAGAGCATGTACACGGCAAAGAAGGGGTTCGCTATATTCACCGCGAATTTCATGATAGACACAAACACGACAAACCGTCCAAAGTCGGTGCGATGTCCCTTGTGCAGGAACTGCCAGAGGCTAAAGTCGCTCTCTTTGCGGTCGTGGCGTAGTGTCGTATCAAGCTGCGCCTTGTATCCTGTGCTGATCATCTGGCATAAGATCGCGGCTCCAAAGATGATGGCGAATCCGACGTAATTAGACTTCCCAAAATAGCTAAGCACGGCGCCTGCGCTGAGCATCGAGATGAATGTGAAGAGTACGATATACTTATTCCTGCGTCCAAAGAAGAATCCACGGCGGTCTTGTGGCACTATATCGCCCATGAGGCTCGTCCATAATGGTTGGTAGAGATTGGCAAGGAGCGCATGCACGCAGACAAGCGTTATCAGCCACAAGATGCTCGTGCTCACGAAAGGCAGGATGATGATTGGTATCCATGATAACGCCTGCACAAACGCGGACACGACGATTATCTTGCGTCGGTTCGGCACAAAACTGACAAGTTTGCTTGCCAATAATTGGCTATACGATCCTATCAGGGCAGGCAGCGAGCTTAGCATGGCTATCGCCCCTGACGACGCGCCCATAGCTATCCCCAGAGGAGTGACAAAAGAGTTTGTGAGCCCAGTCATGGCCGCGGAGTAGATGCCATCCATGTTGCTATTATGGAGGTCCTTGCGAAAATCGTTCTCGGTTTTAGGGTCGGGGGTCATGATAGATTTCCAGGGACAAATGTATTATCCTAAAAAAGGTGCGGGGCTGGGCTCTTATATACGTTGCTAATTTGGCAATTTTTGCGTTTTAGCCTCCGACCGGTGGTTATTTTCACCACTAAAAACACCGGGTGTGGGACACAAATAGTTAGTCTTTTAGGATGATTATGTATGCTCGGCGGC
>CAYHWL010000094.1:0-5952 GCA_964359785.1 uncultured Methanosarcinales archaeon
AACTGTCACCATGGTGTCCTCCTTTATTACATCTTACATCATACATCTATATTTGTCAAAAGTCATTGACCGCCGGAATTGTCAGGCACTCAAAAGGATTCTTAAAAGGCATTATCCCAGCTTTTGCCCTTATTTGCAACAAAAGAAACATTTCCGCAATATTTCTAAAGCCATACTATTTTCACATGCTCCTCAAGTTTCCTAAACTGAGGGTCTCCGGTAACTATCTCCGCTTTTTCTCTTATTGCGGTGACTGCTGCGAAGCAATCTGCAAACGATATGGCATACCGGCTTTTTATTTTGGCAGCCTCAATCACATCAGCAAAGTCATTGCCTATAAAGTCTATGGGCAGCATCAGGGAGGTCCTCCAGAACTTGTCAAAATCATCGGCCAGCCCGCGTTTTACAACCTCGTAGTAAACCTCTCCGGCATTCATATGATTCATGATGAGATGCCTCTTTCCGTCTTTGGCTTCGTTCAGAAGATTCAGGACAAGCTGATAATTATCCTCTTTTTTTTAGAAGGGCGTGTATTGCGAAAGAGTCGAGCAAACTTTTTCTCTTCAAGCTGCACCTCCTCTCTGCGGCTGTTCATCAATGACTTTGTCAGGGAAGCAGGGTGGTCTTTGAATATGCCGCACAGGTATTCTATTGGATTATCCGGCAGCGGCCGTATCTCTATATGGTCATTGACAGTTTCAACAAGCACCTTTGAGCCGGGCTTTATCCCGAGTTTTTCCCTCTCTTTCTTGGGTATGACTATCTGCCCTTTCAGGGAAGTTGTAAGCATCTGCATTTTTAAAACCTCCTTATTAAAGTTAAACTTATATAATAGAGTTTAACTTCTCAACGTTGGTTAGTCAAATATGTTTTATGTCATGGGCCTATCTTTATCTTCCCTTTCTCAAGCCTTATCCCGTGTCTTGTATTGGCGTAGCCCCTGAAGGAGGTCGTGATTGCACAGCACGATACAAGGGATTCGTCCTTGAGCTGTTCGAGCATTGTACGCTTTATCTTGCTGATCGCCTGACGCAGGATTTCCTGACTTAAGCCCTCTTTATGCCGGTGCAGGAGGTCATGAACCTTTGACGGCGAAACCTGCATATAGTTTTTTGCCATCTCTTCCATCGCGGTCTTCGTGGAAAGCTCCAGAAGAGAAGGGAAACAGTCTGAGCAGTCATAGCAGTAGGGCCTTTCCGGATATCTGCAATGGTCTGTCTTTCTTTTCAGATAGGCAAGGTATATCACAAAGTGCATCGGAGTAAGCCTGATGGTCTTCTGCCCGATCTTTATGGAGCCGTCGCGGAGCCTTGCTTTCAACTCCGGCTGGATCAGCGCAATGTCTATCTCCCGCTGGCCTTCCTGCACGAGTTCCCTGAAGCCCGCGCCTTCAAGCGAAAGTTTATTCCTCAGCCGGATGAAGGGAAGCTCGGCAAGGGTGATACAGGCATCTTTAGTGCTTATCTTCTTTCCGTTGCATCGGATCATCCTGTTTTTTGCAGGCTTATAATAGAAGCCGGGATTTGATTCAAATTCAGGGCTGACAAGCACATGATATAGTTTGTCCCAGGGCCTGCCGAACAACTGAAGGGCTGCTCCGAGATAAAAGGACATGGTCTTTCTGCCTCCTGCGATGGAGCAATGCAGCCTGACTGAAGGATCGGTTGTCTTCTCCCTGATAAAGGATGTTATCAGGTCGCCCATTATCTCATTTCCGGCTTCGTCTCTTATATCGTCAAGGGGGCTCCCCTGCATATCGAATGGAATTACAAAGGACTCTTTCCTGATCGTAATCGGAGGAAGGTTATATTCTTTTACAAGCCGGCTTAGAATGCCCTTTTCGTTAAGTGCATCATTTACTATCGTCTTTCCCCTGCCTGTTGTAATTATATAGAGTTCCTCAGGATATACCGGCGGGGTCTTCAGGGCCAGGGAGCAGACAGTCTCTGTTATAACCTGCGGCGTTGAGCCTGCAAGGAATACGAAGACCTCTCTATATCCTCCATGTCGCATGAACAAAGTATATCAGATAAATTTCATTCATCAAAGAGAAACAATGTTTCGGAAATGTTTCTCTCTATCCGGGCAAGCAGGGAAATGTGAAAAAAACGCGCCAAAACATATCCGTATCCTGAATCATAAATCGATTACTATGCCGTTAACAGCCTTGATTTTATCGCTCATAAAAAAATCTTTCTTAATCCTGCATATTACAAACCCTTTTATTAAGGCATCTTCACCATAATATCGCTGCAGCGCCTTAAACCCCTTAAGCGCATCAGAACCGGGAGCGCCTGTTAATTTAGCCTCAATGGCGATAAACCTGCCGCCCTTATCAATAATGAAATCTGTCTCCTCCCCGTCCTTTGTCCTCCGGTAATACAACGGCGGATTGTTAATGCCCAGTGAGAGCAGATACCGGAAGATCTGATTAAATGCATAAGTCTCCCACAGCGCTCCTGCCACAGGCGATTTTGATATCTCCTGCCATGAGTAAAGCCCCATCAAATGCGCGGCAAGGCCTGTATCAAGAAAGTATAATTTGGGGGATTTGATGAGGCGCTTTCCGATGCTCCGGTGATAGGGCTCAAGCAGATATATAATATGAGATGCCTGCAGCACGGATATCCATGATTTTATTGTATTGGGAGCTACTCCGACGTCCCTTGCCAGATCAGAGAGGGAAAGCGTCTGCGCTGTGCGAACTGCTGCTGCCCTCAGAAAACGGTTGAAGTCTCTCAGGTTCCCGACATGGATAATGTTCCTCACATCTCTCTCGAGATATGTCGCTATATAAGACGGGTACCAGTGCTGCCGGCTAACATCCTTTTCAGCATGAAGTGCAGGGAACCCGCCTATGCTTATATATTCTTCTATGGACGGCATTTGTCCTGAGCTTGCCAGCTCCCTTGCCGACAGAGGCTGGAGGCTTACGATTCCGCACCGTCCGGCAAGGCTTTCTGACAGGTTTTGCATCAAACTAAAGTTCTGCGACCCTGTTATGAAGAACTGTCCCTTTTTCTTTGTCTTATCAACAATGATTTTTATCTGTCTGAACAGGCCGGGGGCGTATTGAGCCTCATCTATGATAGCAGGATGCTTTATAGTCCCAAGCAATTGGGACGGTGCGTTCTCAGCCTCGGCTGCCATGGCAGGGTCATCCAGAGTTATATAGGGGTGTCCGGGAAAAAGGCGTGTAAGGATGCTCGTCTTGCCTGTCTGTCTTGCGCCTGTTACAAATACCACAGGGAACTGCCTGCTGAATTGTCTTATCAGACCTTCTGCGTCCCTTGCTATCCACATGCAGATATTATGCAATTAAATTGCAAATTTGTCCAGCCACTGGCCTGCAAATGCTCTTCGATTCAATAAGGAGTTATGCAGGGACCGCGTTAGAATCGCAAAAAAAACTATTCGCCTTTTATAAAATAATCCATGAGCCTGTGGCCGTCTTCCACAATCATCCTGTCCCGGATCAGCGATATAGACTCGTCGTAAGAAACGCCCTCATTGCGCTTCACAGACCTGCTGTCGAAGATGACAAACGGGACAGGCTCAGACGTATGCGTCCTCACCTCTGTCGGCGTGGCATGGTCAGGCATGAGGAGTATGCGGAATTCATCAAAGGCCTCTGCGCCGCGCAGTACAGTCCCTATCACAAACTTATCAATATCCTCTATCGCCTTGATCTTGTCCTTATAATTTCCTGAATGTCCGGCCTCGTCAGGCGCCTCGACATGGATATAAACGAAGTCGACCCTCCCGAGCGCCTTAACCGAGTATTCGGCCTTGCCTAAATAGTTCGTGTCTATATACCCTGTTACGCCGGGCACATCGAGTATCTCGAAGCCCGCGTATATGCCGAGCCCCTTTGTGAGGTCAACTGCAGAGACGAGCGCGCCGTCAAGAGAATATTTTTCCCTGAAACCGGGCAGTACCGGCTTCCTCCCCTGCCCCCAGAACCAGACGCTGTTGGCAGGCCTCTTCCCGCCGGCAGCACGCTGTTTATTAATCGCATGGCCTTCGAGTATGTCGACCGAATCCCTCATCATCTTCCTCAGCAGGTCATCGCCCTTGCCTGAGGGGAGATAGTCTGTAATTTCCCTGCCTATAATGTCATGAGGAGGAACACACTCGATATCAAGGCCACCGCCCTTCCAGACCATCAGATGCCTGTAGCTTACTCCCGGATAAAAACTTATATTCTCTGAACCGAGCCTGCTGTTAACCTCCCTGATGAGTATCGCTGCCTCTTCACTCGATATATGCCCGCTGCTGTAGTCCTCCATCACTGCCTTAGTCTTCTCGTTGTTGTATTTGAGGGTGACAAGGTTGCACCTTTAGGCAACGTCCGATTCCCCGAGCCCGATGCCCATGCTCGCTGCCTCAAGCGGGGCGCGGCCTGTATAGTATTTCTTCGGGTCGTAGCCGAGTATGCTGAGGTTTGCGATGTCGGAACCAGGATGGAAACCCTCGGGGATAGTCCTGACAGAGCCGATTATGCCTTCACGGGCAAGCCTGTCCATGTTCGGCTTAAAAGCAGCCTGAAGGGGCGTCCTTCCTCCAAGCTCCTTAAGCGGCCTGTCAGCCATGCCGTCGCCTATTATTACTATTTATTTCATATCAGTAGTGTCCGACAGTTTTTTATATAAAGCAATATAACTAATTGAAATAATAACATAAAAATGATATTTAAGCCTGTTATCAACTTGAAATATTTTCAGCCAGTCGGTCATCGTTTCGGAAATACCCGAGAGGAGATGACTCATGTACACTGGCAACCTAATATTTACACAAGTTATGGACTTCATCCCCCTGCACACATTTCGACGCTGCATCGCCCGTTATCAGGGGAACAACAACGTCAGAAGTTTCACCTGTCTCGATCAATATCTCTGCATGGCCTTTGCTCAACTAACTTATCGAGAGAGTCTCCGCGATATAGAGGCATGTCTTCGAGCACAACAACAGAAGCTATACCACATGGGTATTCGCGGCAACGTGGCCCGATCGAACCTTGCCGATGCCAACGAACAGAGAGACTGGCGTATATATGCCGACCTCGCCCATTCATTGATTCTCACTGCTCGAACTCTTTACAGCAACGAACCCTTCGGTATCGATTTACAGCAAACAGCATATGCACTGGATGCAACAACTATAGACCTGTGTTTATCGATGTTTCCTTGGGCCACCTTCCGCCAGACCAAGGCTGCAATCAAACTGCATACGCTGCTGGATCTGAGAGGCAATATTCCCACGTTTATCAGTATTTCAGACGGCAAAGTGCACGAGGTGAATATCCTCGACGTGCTTCCAATAGAGCCAGGGGCCTTCTACATAATGGACCGTGGCTATCTGGATTATGCCAGACTTTATACTATCTCTCAGGCAGCGGGGTTCTTTGTAACCCGTACAAAGTCCAACTTCAAATGCCGAAGAATCTATTCTCATTATGTCGACCGATCAACCGGCATCCGGTACGACCAAACAATTATGCTTACCGGGTTTTATTCGCTCAAAGATTATCCGGACAAACTACGGCGCGTCAAATATTACGACGCCAAAACAGAGAAAACACTGGTTTTTTTAACCAACAATTTCTCCCTGCCAGCCTTGACCATTGCACAGCTATATCGTTGCCGATGGCAGGTGGAGCTCTTCTTCAAATGGATCAAACAAAATCTGCGCATCAAAAATTTCTTTGGCACCTCGGAGAACGCCGTAAAAACTCAAATATGGATCGCAGTTTCAGTTTATGTGCTGGTCGCCATACTCAAGAAGCGACTCAATATTCCAGCAAGTCTCTACACAATTTTACAAATCCTGAGCGTCTCGGTTTTCGAAAGAATATCGTTATTACAACTGCTTACAGAAACAACCATGCAACTGGAAATATCGGATTCAGAAAACCAGCTGAATTTATTCACTTAACTGTCGGACAGTAGTGAT
>CAYHWL010000095.1:0-5650 GCA_964359785.1 uncultured Methanosarcinales archaeon
GTCAAGTATAAGCTTGGCCACGGAATCTGAAGCGGTTTATCCGGATCAAGCAACCCTTCCCGCACGTAATCCTCATACATAGGCGTGTGCCGATACGGAATCGGTACAAGATAACCTATCGCATCTACGCGGAGGCTTTCCGCCATGCGTATAGACTCTTCAATATCTTCTTTAGCAGACAGGCTATAACTCCGCTGCTGTAAACCTGGAAGGCATGCAGAACAGCGTATTTTCTGAAAGAAGGCAGAAGAACAATAAAGGAACCAGCAAGAAACAAAAAAGTATTTAGCATGGTAAAGCCTTCAAATGCCGGAACTCTGTAAACAGTGATGCCATTCATAGCTCTTTTAAAGCAAAACCTTTCACCTCTTTTTGCCCTGTTCACAAAATAGAAGGTTATGATTGACACCTTTGCTCCTGATGCCGCCAGATTCCCTGCCGTCCGCATAACAAGAACTTCCACACCACCCACTCCATCTTCCAGGAAAGTGACCATCATGTAGATTCGAGAATTTATAGGCATATTCAAAATTCTGCTTGCTGTTTAAAGAGTTCCTGCATCAAGATTTGTTTGCAGACTTATATATAGCCTGAAAATATATCTGAGGGCCTCTCCTGTTAAACTCCAGATAAATGAATAATGCCAACGGAACGAAGATTATATTTCTTATCATTCTCAGGAACTTCAAAAAATATGTTCTCCTGCTCTTCCCATAAAGCTCTTCAAAAGTTTCTATCCTTTTATTTAAATCTTTCCCGTTTTTCACATATGGACTTAAGAATGAAGCTATCAAGCTGTTTTTAATTTTTTTAGAAAATCTTCCGAGAAGAATGGATTCAACCCATCCCGATAATTTTAACAGGTTCAAGTTGGCCGGATAAAGCTCTATGCGATTAAATCCATTTCGTAAAAATAAATTTTTTAATACATCTTTTGAAAACCATAAAAAATGATGCGGGGGAAAATCTGCTGAAAATAATTCCCTGTCAAGATTTACAAATAGCCTCTCCCTGTTTGGAACACTTCCGGCTATATATCCTCCATTGTTTAAAATCTTTTTAATGCTGCGTATGAATTCTTCAGGCCTGTCCTGATGTTCCAGAACCTCAAAAAATGTTATGACGTCAAAAACGACATTCTTTTCTGCAGCAAAAGTCATAAATTCTTCCAAAGACATAGGATAAACATTATTCAAACCCAATTTGTTTCGCGCAGTTTCAATGCTCTTCTTATCAAAATCTATTCCCCATGCTTCAAAGCCTGAATTTTCAGCAGACTTTAAAAAAATACCATCTCCGCACCCAATATCCAAGAGCTTACCTTTTTTAAAAGGGAATTTTTCAAAGAATGGCGCACACCACTCCGGCAATTGTCTGAATCCTGAATGGAATTCTTCATAAGCTGCACAATGCTCATCTTCATAAAATTCAGGCCTGACGCTCAGAGGATACCAAAATTCAAGATGACATCCATAACAGTGGTAAAGTTTATATTGAGTGGCATCAAAAGATGATACATAAGTTTTTATATAATTTTCGCTCTGGATTTCTATATCGCATACCGGGCATGATATCATCTTCTACGCCTGCAGACTTTAAGATTTTATTTTTATACGGAAAACTGCCTTAAGTATTTTCCTGAGATTTGGATATCTAATTAGATAATATGTGAGCTTTTCCAAAACCTCTTTCAACACATAGCTCTTTGCTTTAGAGAGACTTATTCTCTTGTTTCTTATAACTATCTTTAATTCTTCAAATAAACTCTTTATCTTTACCTTGATTACAAATCTTGTGATATAGAGAAACCTGTAACTCGTATAATTCTCCATGAAATCATCATCCAGATAAATTACAGGTTCGATCTTCCTGCTTTTTCCTATCACATCAAAGATCTTTGCAATGCCAGCATGCGAATCGTAATCTCTTAATGCCCTTTCATAGCCTCTCCTTGCAATCTCTTCTCTCTCCTGTCCATTTTCAAGGTAATACTGTATTTTTTTTGAAAGTTCTTCCTTTGTATGAAATACATCTATCTCTTTCCCGATTTCGAACATATTTTCAACTCCCGGTGAATACTCGGTTAAAACAAACCCTCCGCACAATGCAGCTTCAATCGGTCTTCCCTTGCTCTGTTTTATCCGATTATTAATCTGTGAACCCAATATCAAAGAAGCGCCGTCAATCATTCCGGTAAAATTGATATTTATTTTGCTCCTGTTGAATACTTCTACCATCTTATCAAAATCGATAAGCCCGTTCTCTGTGTTAGCCCCGTAACACTTAACAGGAACCTTATTATTTCGAAGGTAATCTATATACTCCCCTCTGTTGCCTCTCGTTATATCCCCGACAAATGATACATCTATGTTCTTGTCCGCGTCATCTAACCTCCTGTAGTAATCCTTATTAAATAACGAAAAAGTGCACATGGCATTAATGCCTAAAAGCTCATATTTAAACTTCGACAGATAATCAGGAAGCAATACCAGATCCGCTGCCTGCGCATAATATCTGTCAACCGCTTCAAAATAATGCTCTGTATCAAAAAAACCCATGACAAGGAATACCTTCTTTGAAAGCCGCTCAAGAAAATTTATATCGAGGGTTAAATCCCCTGAATAGAAGGCAATAAAAACACAGTCGATTTCCTTTTCTTCAATAAACCTCTCAACCTTTTTCTCAAATATCTTTTTCCCTGCCTCGGAGTAGAGTTCGAGATAGTCCATGAAATGATATTTGCCGCTGTTCGCCCTTATTCCCTCGCACCAGTCCTCGAATATGCGGTTGTATTTAGCATGGATTTTATGCAGGTGAGCAAGGGTTAAAACGTTTAACTCTTTCATCTTTTGGTTTATCAGTCCTTATTTTACTTGTGAAGCTATATTTTCTATGTACTGTGCCATCTTGACAGCAAGATAACCACGGTATTCATCCGAAACAATAAATACCATCTCATCAATGGTCAAGTCGTTCATATTTGTTTTAGGGATTTGTATCTGTTCAAAAATCACATCATCCAGATAAACAAACCGGTCATGCCCTAATTGTGAAAGCTTTTTAAAGATATCAAAGATATGTTTATCAATAAAAAACCGCACATATTCCGGAGGGCATATATTATCCATTAGTTCAACAGTTGCTCTTGATAAAACAGGAAATGTCGCAAGCCTTCCGTTCTGATACGGGTCATTTCCATAAACCAGAGCAATATCGTCAGGAAATTTACCGAACGCGTTTAAAACAGCCCTGTCCCAGTGATCAGTACGGAAAATAATGTCATCATTGACAATAAAAATGTAGCGCCCGCTACTGATACTGTAAGACTTTCTGAGAGTATTGCCTAATGTGTCCCGATTCTGCACCAGTTTCGTGATCTTTAATGAAGCACAGGATGTATCATAATCATTTATACCATTTTCATCCAAACAGAGAATAACCTCTAGGTCTTTCAGCGAATAAGCAGTCTTGATGATACTATCAAGTGCTCTGCTGACTAAAGCCAGTTCATTTTTTGCAGTAAAGATTAAAGAAATTTTTGTCATACTCTGATATGGACTAGACAGGATGTAAAATATTTTTAAAAATCACTCGGATGCCAGGGTATCTTTATACCATTTGTAAGTAATTCCCAAGCCTTCTTCCAACCCTGTTTTAGGCAGCCACCCTAAAGAAAAAATCCTTTTTGAATCAAGTAGCCTTCTTGGCATGCCGTCGGGTTTCGAATCGTCGAAGATTACCTTACCCTGAAAGCCAACGACCTTCTTTATAAGTCTTGCGAGTCCTGCTATCGATATGTCAGTACCTCCGCCTACATTTATAATCTCATTCCCTGAATATTTGTTAATAAGGAAGATACAGGCATCAGCAACATCATCAACATACAGAAACTCTCTCCTCGGCTTTCCGGTTCCCCAGATAACTACAGGAGATAAGACAGGTTCAGGCAAAGGTAAAGAGCCTGATTTAGCTAAGCCTTTTTTTTCTTCCTCTACTTTTATCTGTCTTTTCTCCTGTTGCATCGCAACCTTTGCCTCATGGAATTTTTTTATCAATCCGGCAACAACATGTCCTCCTTCATCAAAGTGATCGTTTATGCCATATACATTTGCCGGAATGACTGATATAAAATTTGTGCCGAACTGTCTGTTGTATGACTGGCAGAGTTTTATGCCTGCTATCTTTGCAATCGCATAAGGTTCATTTGTAGGTTCGATGCTTCCTGTAAGTAACGTGCTTTCCTTTATGGGTTGTTTGCAATACTTGGGATATATACAGGAACTTCCAAGCAAAAGTAGTTTCTTCACTCCATACTTGTATGACATTTGAACAATGTTTGTCTGGATCATAATATTCTGGTAAATGAAATCAGCAGGATACGTGTTATTGGCAAATATGCCTCCCACCTTCGCAGCAGCCTGAAATACGTATTCAGGTCTCTCTCTTTTAAAAAACACCTCTGTTTTTTTCTGGTCTGTCAGATCGAGTTCACTGCGTGTTTGCAGAATCAGGTTTTTATACCCTGCCCTTAGTAACCTGCGGAGAATCGCAGAACCGATTAGGCCTGTATGCCCTGCTATATAAATTAAAGAATTCTTATTCATAAATCAGTTCTTGAATCAGGCGTGAGATTCCAGAAAATCTTCTATAGTGTCTATGAAATACTCTATGTGTTCGCTCTCTATGTCCTGATGAACGCCGATATGTATCCCGTTATTCCCTATATATTCCGCCTCTGGAAATTCGCCGGGCTTATATCCGAGATATGCAAACCCCTGGCACTGTGTAGGCATGGACTGGAAAAGATCCCTCGTGTCTATGCCTTTTTTCTCGAGATAATCAGCAAGTTGATTACGCGTGAACGGCGCTCCCTCTTTAATGATTATCGGGAAAGCATGAGGACCTATTTTTTCGTATTTTTCTTCCTCTATTGTAAACATATACTGGTTAAATTTTCTGAATTTTTTCATCATTGTCTTAAGATTCTTGTACCTCTTCCTAAGTATCTGCTCATAGATCTCAAGGTTGCCAATTCCTACAGCAGCCTCGAGTTCATTCATCTTGCATGAAAACCCAATGCGTTCAAATATAAAACGTATGTCCCTTCCATATTTAAATCTCTTTGCGCAGTAGCCGGAGCTGATGTTCATCACACACTTTTCGCACTTACACGCCCTGCCATGAGATCTGAGAGAGCGCAATACTTCAGCAAAATCTTCTCTGTTGGTGGTCACAACACCGCCTTCGATGCTGGAAATAATATGTGCTACGTAAAGGCTATATGCTGCCATATCACCGAGTGTTCCGATATTCCTGCCTTTATAAACTGCTCCGTGTGCCTCCGCAGCATCCTCAATAACATAAAGTTTATATTTCCTTGCAGTTTTATTTATTGGGTCCATATCAGCCGGCTTCCCCATAAGGTGAACCGGCATTATAGCCTTTGTCTTTTTTGTGACAGCCCTCTCTATCTTCTTCGGGTTGATATTAAGTGTATGCCTCTCTACATCAACAAAGACAGGTTCGAATCCTGCCTGAAGCACGGCATTGCCTGTAGCAACAAAAGAAAGCGCAGGAACTATTATCTCATCACCTCTTTTTGCGCCAAAGTCATATAATACTGCCAGCGCCAATGCATCAGCATCCGTGC
>CAYHWL010000096.1:0-5552 GCA_964359785.1 uncultured Methanosarcinales archaeon
TTTGAGTTCACGATCGTGCCCAAGGGGCCTTACTCCGGGTTATAGTGATGGTAGAGGTACTACCCTCTATTTGGGTTGCCCAGAACTATACTATCCGCCCCTGATGATCGTCTCAAATTCTTTTCTTGTGATTCCAAACTCTTTCTTTATGATCTTGAGTAATAATCCGGGTCCGATTTCTTCCCCAGCATGAGAGGGTATTACACATACTCTGCCGTCTATATGTCTAAACACCATATGACTTCCTGTGGTGTGATGATACGCGAATCCGATCCTGGTCGCGACTCTGGCTAACTCTTTACCTGTTATTGCAGGCAGTTTGGCCATTGTCAGACCTCTATTTGTTGCACACCTACAAATTCTTCAGAGATCTCAAAGTCTTCGTCAGATTCCAGATAGGCTCGAATCGCTTCCTTTGTTCGGAGCATCAATTCATCCATTGTTTTGCCTTGGGTATGGCATCCAGGCAATCCGATAACTTCAGATATGAGCCATCCCTCTGGATCTTTTTCGATCACAACAGTATATTTCCTCTTCATTAGCCCGATAGACGCCTGGTTTGGATATAAACTTTGTGCCTTAATGTGTCGCATCATCGTCTATGTAATTTATCTGAATAAATACCTTCGGCATGCTTGTCCACTGTGTCTAGTGCCGGAGATTTTCCAATCCCAATGCGCCAAAGACTAATCTTGTTCAATTTTGGACTCCTTTTTGTTCTAGTGTGCCGATTCTTGGTCGGCACATTTTTATCTTCCGTATCTTCTTGGTTTTTTATGCTCTCTCCGATTATATTACGTCAAGGCGTTCACATTTTCAAACGGTCTTGTGTCCGAAAAGCGTTTGGCCCAAGAAGGTATCCCGGCACAGCGTCCGACATCTGCAATAGCATCGTCACCGATTGCTGGAACGGCGCTTATTTCCAGACGAGCACAGGCAATTTCAATCATTTCTATTCTAGGGATTTTGGTTGGTGCACGGAGTCTCTGCTGGATCTTGGCAAGGCCAAAGAAGTGAAACTTTCCCTCCAATACGCCCTCAACGCGTTTCGTCGCAGTGGTATAAAGACTGCCATCTCAAGATCGGGTATTCCTTTCGATTTTCCCAATGTCTATTCTCCAGATAGTGTCGCCTATTTTTTCCGATCCATTTATCTTCTTGGTGATAAGACCCTGATATCATCCAACCGTTCTTTCCTTGAGAGAGAGCTCAATCGTTTCACTGCCGCGGCAATAGACCCCAAGACTTGTATGATTAGGCGTCATTCTCATTTTAGCAGTATGAAGGACTACTCGATTAGGGATTCCTCTTGTTATGACCTTGTCATGGCGGCGATGTTAAGTGATATAGCCGACAAGATGGGTCTTGATAACCCTCTAAGGAGATTCAATCTCGTTGATAATCTAGAAAATTTCTGGGATGGAGCTTACTACAAAGATGATCTCTCAAGCGATCTTCTTTCCGCTGACGCCAACCTCTATCAGTTCTGGTTTGGTTTGGAGAAGAGAAGATCCCGTCTTTCAAAAGTTATAGCTTCGATCCACAAAGCGGGTCTCGATTGCCCATTTCCCCTAAAGTACTCGACAAAAAATTCCAATCACAGACAGGTTCCTTTCTCCTTTGTCGCAAAAGACTGGGAGCTGGATGCCGTCTGGGCTCACATGGGCATGGTCTATATTGATGTCTTGCATTCAGTCGACAAGAAACAGGCACAAGAACATCTAGACAGATACAAAAATATCATCGAACACTACAAGACTTTCTATGAAGTTTACACGCCAGATGGCGCAAGACCCTATCGTTCCCTCTTCTATCACGCAGATGAAGGTATGTTATGGGCGGCTCAATTTCTCGATCTTCAGAAAAAACTCACATCTGATAGGGGGTGAATTTCATTTGCATCGAGGGGGGTAGATTTGATGCTATCATTTCGAATGAAAAGTAGATTATGCTGTCTGATAGCAGTGCCATACGTGATATAACCTCTTTTGTCCTGACTTTTCTGTTTGGATCGTATGCAAGTGCGTGGATCAGCCTGTAGTTTATCTCTGTCAGTAGGTTCTCATATACAATGAGCGCTGTGGTTGGATCTTGATTGCCCTGGATATTATATGTGGTGATTCCTAACGGGCTTGCGATGCATTCTCTCTCAACTTGCCTATCCATTGTCCCTACAAGGTCTAGTGTCGAGGGCAGGCAAAGGTGCAGAAGTGTTATCGGTTTCACAAGTTCGGGGATGGCGCCTTTGGGTATCTTAGGGTGTTCTTCTTCTAAGTATTGCTCAGCTAATTTTTTGCTGTTATGGCCGTTCAATGGATGTGTGTGGTAAAATGAGACTGGGCCATATGTCCTAAATTGCCCGGGTTTGGTGCGCATTTCTAGTCGGCCCGTTTCTTGATTATAATGGCAATCTTGTTCCAAGTGGTACCAAGTATTATCTACGTGGGTAAAATACCAGGTTCCTTCGGTAGGCTCGGTATTGGAGACTCGCACAAGATCTCTTTCTCCTTGCTCTAGTTTTTTTATGACCGCATAAGGTATATTGCTTAGGTGGAGTGGTGTATCACTATTTTTCCGTGGGATGTGGGGATTTGGCTGGCAAAGATTGTCGAGTGTGTCTGTCATTGTGGAACCTCATTCTGTTAGAACTCTTCCCCTTCATGCCCTTTCTTGAGGTATACGACTTGTGTAGAGCCGTCGAGTCCATAGACGACGGTTTTCTCCACATTATAATCGATTCTCCTGATACAGTTTGGGTCTTTTCCAGGCCAGTAGCTGTCGTGCATCACTCTCGAGCTTCCGCAGCGCAGACAGTCGACAGTCTGTGCGCTTCCTAAGATGTGGCCAGGTAGATCCCATTCTCCGCCAGTGGTGATTAGGTGGATGTGCGCACATTCGCCATCTAGGCTGTTCTCTTCAGTGGGGAAGTAGATCGTTTTACCCTTCTTATTTCTAGAAAATGTCATTTTCGGTTCCTTTCCGGCGGTATACTCTTTGTGTGGCTCCATCTGGGAGTCTTTTCACTTACTAACGGGCTTAAAGAGCACCTTCTTGGTTCAACCACTGTCAATTCCTTTGAAGGTTTATCGCGTTTTTCCATATTTAGCGTCTCTTGTAATAAGGCACGAGTTTTCCTTCATGGTCGGGTGCGTGTCTTATGTATTCATAGTTGTCCCGGCTCATCCTGGCTGGGTGTCCGTTTGGGTGGAAGACGAGTGTGCCTTCGCATATCGGGCAGCGGACTATGTCCACTGATATCGTATCACCCCACATCTTGCCTTGATCATGCACCATCTCATGCGGGCAGATTCCTACATCTAGGGGTTCGGGTGTCATATCTATCGTATCTTTATTCCGAGTTTCAGGTCCTTGATGAAGTCTTTGCATCGCGAGCGCAGTGTCGCTTCTGTGATGCCTGTGGTGTCTGAGACTTCCTTTTGCGTCCTCTTTTCGCCTTCTTTTAGAGCGGCAAGGTATAATGAGGTAGCTGCGACGGAAACAGGCGACAAACCGCTGGTTATCTCGCTTGATTTTGCTCTCTCCGCTATCTTGACTGCGTTGGTCTGCACTTTTGGTGTAAGTCCAAGTGTGCTTCCGAATTTGCTGATAAAATCAAGCGGATTCGCTGGCGCAAGCTTGATGTTCAATTCGCGCACGATCATCTTGTATGTCTTGCCAAGCACTTTCTTCTCGATCTTGCTTGCTTTGACGAAGTCTTCCATTGTTTTTGGGACGCCGTAGATTCTGCTTGATATGTAGAGTGAACTAACGACAATTGCTTCAATCGATCTTTTGATTGTCAAACCTTTCTCAGCCGCTCTGCGGTAGATGACTGCCGCTTCTCGTTCGACTGATTCTGGCAATTTCAAGAAGCTGGAGATTAGTCGCATGTTTCCAAAAGCGGTATTCAAGTTCACTTCAAGTGAGGAGCTTGTCCAAGTGTTCTTCTTTGAGATGCGTGACATGAGCATCTTTGTGCGTTTGTCAAGCTTTCCGTAGTCTGTGCGGTTGCCTATGGCTGTTGACAGATTATTGGCTACACGTGGGTCGAATGGCGCGCCGGTCCTTGATTTGCGCTCGAATTCCTCTGAGTCGAATGATCTGGTGTCTTCTCCGACATCGATCATCGTGTCTGCGATGACTAGTGAGCAGTTCCTGCAGATGACTTCTCCGCGTTCTCGGTTCTGGAAAAAGGAGTTGTGTCCGCAATCTGGGCATGATTTTGTTTCTGTGGTCATTGTGTTTCACCTGATTATTCAAGAAAATAGTGCGTCCTCACTCACAAGGTTGACACTTTTTCTTACGATTAAGGGGTAAAAGGCGATGCTCATATTTAAATGTTTCGCTGTTTAACTACTCCAGAGTAGTATAAAGCTCATCTATTTAAACGATCTGACGAGGTTCGAGATTAGATTAGTGTCGGATTGGTGTGGTGTCAGCAAGATGGATGCCAGAAGAGAAACTTCTCTGCCGGTCAGATGGGTTCCACTTTTTCCCATCGTCATCCCGGCAAAGTCATTCCTTACCCATTTGTAGGGGGTGATGTTTGCGTGGCCTTTGCCTTAGCGCGGGAATAGGTGGTGTGCACCGTCGAATAGTTTTTCCCAAGAAAGGTCGCCACGTCTTTGAATTTGATATTTAGGCCGTCCACTAGATGGACGACTACTTGCTCTTGTATGGAGTTTTGTCGGACAGACAGCTTGGATAATGGCACTTGGATAGAATCATCATTCACGACGATCCGCCCTGGCATTTTTGATTTGGCCCTTCTATAGGTCCCCCAGATCCCTCGTTCATCGCGGTTCAAGACAAACCCTATCTTGTGGTAGGTGTACCCTTTCTCTTCTTTGAGATACTTGACGATGGCTTCTGCCGGCGCGAGTTTTGATGAGAATATCTGGGCTGGCACTGATTCAAGAGAATGTGTCCGGGATATCCGTCTTGATAGCTCTCCCAATTGTCCGGGTGAGAGCGCGGCGAATAGAATTTCATCTATCCTGGGTAGGTTGTATGCTGCGCTATCACCTGACATATGTTCTCCTCGTACCTTACAAACTAAGTACTTTTTATGTGGCAAACCAATTATAAACATTTCGATTATTACGCTTAATGTAGCATAAATCCAACCACAAAAGGAGTATTAAGTGAACAATACAAGTAGCTTGTCATCCACAAAGCTCTCGTCGACCAGCGAAAACTATATAAACCAATTAACGTTCATTGTTCTAAATAGTTCTTTGGTGATAAGGTAAAATGAACGAAGAAATGCTAAAATCTGGCACAACCACAGTCGGTATCGTCTGTAAGGACGGTGTTGTCATCGCCGCTGATAAACGCAGCACAGCAGGTGGCATGATCGCTAATAAGCGTCAGCTCAAGCTTGCGCAGATTGCCAACAATATGGCCATCGCGGGTTCTGGTCTTGTCTCTGATATCCAGTTGACCAGTCGTGTCGGCAGGGCTGAGATAAAACTCAAGGATGTCCAGACAGGTAGGGGGACAACAGTCAAGGAGGCTGCGAATATGCTTGCGAGCATGCTCTACTCATTGAT
>CAYHWL010000097.1:0-5548 GCA_964359785.1 uncultured Methanosarcinales archaeon
TAGGCGCAAGTATCGACAATCTAAGACTTCTGGAAAAAGACACACGTCATATCGAAGAAATCTTAAGTGAGTGGACCAGGATGAACCAAGAGCATGTTAGAGGAGAACAAGGTTCGGAGTCTTACAGATCATTTGTTTCACACCCTTATCTCGCGCCGCACGGATATGGTCTCGTGGTAGTTGACATGACCTCAAACAGGATCCTAGATTGTCAGGACTACCATGCGATCGGCGAGATCGACGCACTGGAGATACGAAAATATTTGAGAAACTGCTCGAAGCTGACTTTCGGGAGGAAGGGAGTCGAGACAATCGATGATCCATTCTTATCAGAGGATGACTCAATAACGCTTTTGAGATTCAGGCGTCTATATGAGGCTGGGAGGATCAAGAAAGCTATCAACGCGCTAAACGGTATGGAATATGATCTTGCCGACACATCATGGCATAACCTGATGCTAATGGTAAAATTAAGTCCTGATCTCATTTTCCCGATCGACATGACTCCGTTCGCAGTGACTAAGTATGATTCCACAACGAGTTTACCTAAGATGCGCAAGGACATTGAAGATTTGGGTTTCAAGCTAAAATCCGCTGAAACGGTCATTTGGGACGTACAGATATCGTACTCCTCCATTCTATAGTTGAGACCTCACCCGCTCACCATCAACCACCCGAGTCGATGTTTCAGATCACCTTTGCAGAATTCCAGTCCAGACACTAACGAATTCACCCATCCATCAAAGAATCTACTTTTAGGATAAGCACAGGTCATGCTGGCTCCTTCAAACGCATCTCTTACTTCAATGGGATTGGATTCGTCCAGCGCGACAACGGTCTTATTGAGCACGCATCCATAGGCGATGTATCTAAACTCACCATTATCTTGGGTAAGCGTCGCATCCACATCCTCGCAATTATTGGCGCGGAGTATGATGCAGTCAGCGTCCCCGCATGAGGATTCTATGGCTTTTATCTCCGCAGTGGTGTTATCCGCGGGCTTGCTGTATTCAGTAGCGGCCTTCTCTTCGACCACTTGGTTTGCGCAGCCAGACAAGAGGAACGCGGCTATCAAGAGCACGATGACTCTCATTGTCCAGCCTCCTTGATCCCTGCGAGTTCATAGAGTTTGCCGCGCGAGTCTGGCACAAGTGATGCCCATACCATAGTACGCAAACGGGCCAGATTATTCTCTTTGGGTTTGGCGAAATTGACATTGTAGAGCACCATGCCATCTTTCACCTCATCTTGCACAGTGCGCAGTATCGGCACGGATTCAGCTGTCGGGTATGAAGACAAGCCCAGCTGTCTTTGTGCCTCATCTTTCAATTTCTTTTTAGTGTCAGCGAAGATATTGTCATTTTGGATAGCTTTATTCAAATAAGTGAAATACTCCTTGTAATCGCCTTCTCTCTTCCTGGCTTCGGCCATATCCCAATTCGCCCAAAAATCCTTTGAGTCACGAGACAGTACCTCCTGGATTTTCTTCTCTGTATCCCTTATCTTAGATATCTGCGTCATGATGTCGTTTGGCGTTCCGCTTCCAGGACAGCCCACAGCATCAAGCCGCGTTCCCCTCATCTGCGTGTTCCCCGAACAGCTCATCTGGGAGTCTTTATAGTTCCAAGTGTATCCTCCAGAGAAACTGGAACAATCCGCGCTAAATATGACCTCGCCAGCAGACAATTTGGAGCTTCCTGCGCCATCAGATATCACACGTGATGGGAAACTTAGCACATCGCGTGAGATAGTCCCACTGGATGGTCCATGGCCAAGATCGCTCACAGACACGACTTGATAATTATGTTTTATCGATACCGTTCGAGTGTCCCTATTCACAGAATCCCCGCATCCTGTCTCATCGTCAACAACATCGACTTTCCATCTAGTCACCCCTGAATAGCTTTGGAATGAAGCACTGACTACCGTTGATACTAACAGCGCCACAATCACTGTCATGATCAAAAATCGCATCAAGCTCACCTGCTTCTTCGGATTATAAAGTCTTCCCCTTTTTTATGTCCTTGATCTTGATAGAGAAAAGTAGTATCTTTCCAGCAAGAGGATGGTTTCCATCCAACCTCACGGTATTATTGCTGATATCCAGCACAACAAAATCCTTTGACCAGTTCCCATAACTAAGGCCTATGCTCTTGCCGATCTTTAGTCTTCCGATGTCGCTGATGGAGGAGAGCGGCACTTTCATCAACAATGAGGGGTCATATTCTCCATATCCCTGCGGGGGCGTCATAAAGACCTCTTTGGTCTCTCCTTTTTTCATCCCCCGCGTCGCATTGTCGACGCCAGATATCATTTTTCCGGAGCCCACCACAAAACTCGCAGTCTGCCATCCCAATGTGCCATACGTGAGTTTGTCCTCGAATTTTCCGCTAAATGAGAGGGTCACTACATCATTTGCCTCCACAACATCTTGGGTCTGGCCGATTCCCCCAAATACAGCCATCCCGGTTGGGCTTCCGGATACAGCGGTCAACTTGAGGATGACTATTCCCCCTAAGACAAACATCACGTAAGGGATCTTATTCACATGCTTTGTGGGGAAGGGTATCTTCGACCCGATCTTTAGTAATACCAGATCCCCAAGATTCATCACAAGTGGGGTCATCATCCGATAAAAAGTGTCATTAGAGAATATCATGGTAGCCACAAATATCGATCCGGCGCAGGGGATTGTGGCTAAAAGGTATTGTGAGGCGTGTCTTCTCTCCAGATATCTCTCAAGGAGCATCAGCCCCCCTATCAGTATTATCACGTATCCTGCCGACTTTATCAGGAAGTCGGATAAGAACTTTATGGCAAGAAGCATGAACACATAGGTTGATATGACATGGATCGTCCATGCCTTGAGCCAGAGGTTCTTGTCTCCTTCTGTTTTGGAACCGATTGATATTGGGAGGATATAGCTAAAAAAATCCCCCGTGAATGTGAATATTATCCCAAGCACGAACAGGAAAGGTAAGACCAGATACGGGTTCGACGGCACTTGCATTGTCTGGATCTGCTCCAAAAAAGAGGTTTCTTTCGTCTGATTCAGGTCAACAAATCCTTTCATGCTAATCAGTATTGGCGTGGCGCCCCAGTAATCACGGAACAGCGTATTTTCCTCGACAGAGACATTGCCGCAATTATGCTTGAGCGTTATGCTGGTTTCGAGCATAGCGCTATGCGCTTCAATCAACTTGTAGGTGCAGTTATACAGCACAAAATTGTCTTTGATGTACTGCTAGGTTATCTTTTGGATGTGCATAGCCACTATGGTGATCTTGCCTCCGCTATTCTCGACTGTCATGCCTGGATGAGGATGTGATACCACAACGGGAATCATAGACAACAACAACACGCTGATGATCGCATACATGCATCGTCTAGTCGTCATGCAAACAATAGTGCTCAGATTCTATATAAACCTATTTTCTAGGTCTCTCCATCGCTTTTTTATACCTCCAGATCAGGGATTATACAGGTGATTTACTATGAAAAACATCAATGTCCATAAATGGGGTCTATCTGGCGCTGTCGCTTTCGCGGCGATTCACGCTATCTGGTCAGTCTGCGTCGCGATTTCAAACACAGGCATGGAATCTTTCCTTCGTTGGATCCTTGAGCTCCATTCAATAAGAGTCCCCCTCACTGTACAGCCATTCAACGTGCTAAACGCTATCGTGCTGATAATCGTGACGGCATTGTTCGGTTATCTTGTTGGAGTATGTCTTGGTTACGCGACTAAGTATATCCACAAGTAGTTTTTTGTTGCCGTTGGCACTTATTCTCTATTTTTGATTTATCCAATCCCTTCCATAGTCTCCCGCATCACGTCGTATCCACATTTTATATACTAGTGAATCAACAATACCAGTATGGCCATAATTGATATCATCATCGAATTTGTGATAGTCTGGCTTCTAGCGTCTGTTGTGGCGACAGCCCTTCTCTGGCTTATCTTCAAGCCTAGCAAGAAGTATTCGATGGATTTGAAGAGTATCGTCTCTATCTCCTTGAAGACCATCTGCACATTCCTGGTCATAGAGTACATTTTTGAGTTTATCGCCCCTTATATCCAAAGTACGCTGGACAAGATTCCCTTTCATGAAAACCTATCCCCATCACTTTATTTCAGCGTACCGATATCCGCATACATCGCGTACCGTCTGTTCGAAGTCTCTGGTATGGAAGATCCTGATGCTGTGTCAACAGCTGTGAAATGGGGCGTGGTTCTTCTGATCCTTAGAGCGGTATTGGTGATGCTCCAATGACGACACGCGGCAAGAAAAGTCTAGAGGGTCCAAAGATCAAGCGTTTGAGCCTGTATCCAAGAAGAGAGGAACCTCAAGAGTTGGACACGGTCACGGTGGGGTTTTCCAAAAGGGCTGTCATCACAAAAGAGAGGCCGGATCTCAAAGCCCCAAAGAGATTGCCTTACTATAAGGAATCTCCCCCCAGATACGAACAGCCTCAAACTCCACTTCAAGAGACGGCGCCTGCGCAACCAACTGTAGATAATATCACAGGAGTGGCTATCGCCATAGGAATAGCTTTCGTCATCTTCTTTTTCGTGATTATCATCGTTTTTTCAGACGACAATGGCGGCGGCGGTTCCATCAGCGGTTGTCCGACTGTCTGTGAAGGTTATGCTATAACGATCGCTCCTCAATGTTCTTGTCCTGCTGGCAGTCGTTACTACAACACTATCACTGGCCAAAAGGCGCAAGGGTATAAACAATGTGTCTGTTGAATCCAAACGTTTTTTATAATCCTACTGACATGGGTTATGCATGAAAGCAGCCCTGATTTTGATGTTGATTGTGTTCTCCACGATTGCTGCCTGCACAGAACCTGCGCAAGATCCAATTATCAAGAGTCCAGAATTGTCCAAGAAAACTTTCGAGGTCAAAGTAGCAGACACGCAAATTCAAGAGAACAAACGCATCGCGGATCTCACTATCGACCAATTTGGCGATATCCAGTTGATCCCAATGACGCAAGACCCATCTATTGACGGGTTGAGATCCCTAATAGACGAGATCAAGAGCAGACCGGGTCTATTTCTAGAATACGACACAAGAGAGGGTGATAAAATAGTGATGAGAAGGGATCTTATCACACCTTCTGATCCCCGCTACATCTACCCATTTACAGATGAGCTTGGAGTAAACGGCTACCTCCTAAAGGAGAGAAAAACATCCCCTCCTATCACCGTGACGATAACACAAGGGACCCAGTACAATGGTGGTGGCCTCCATATCGGTGTTGTCAGTGTAAACTCAAGTGCGGCCACACTAAGCCTCAGGACCGACTCGGAGCAAAAGACTGTCAATCTGCCAGTCGGTGAACAACTGACCATAGGAAGTTATTCTATCAAGAACATGAAGAGCGAAGCCTGGGCTGGCGGATGGATGCCTGGTCAGTCAAGCGGGAAGGTGGATTTGGAGATATCCCAATCACCTTGATATCACCCATCAAAATCCTTATATATAGTGCATACTAGCGGATATCATGTTTTTCCGTCACAAAAAGGCCATTGTTTCCT
>CAYHWL010000098.1:0-5483 GCA_964359785.1 uncultured Methanosarcinales archaeon
TAAGATGAATGGACAATATAAATCTGTCTAAAAAGTTATGTCACTTACTATATATGCTTTCTCGCTTAGGTATCTTAGTATTGTTCTGGAAAGATCCAGCAGCGGCTTGCATCTATAGTCATACATTTTGACGAAGAATCATCCCCTATTATTAAATCCCTCACAAGACCGTCTCGCGCTTGCTCTCCATTATAGAATTGACAATCCGCTCCATATCCAGTTTGCTCTCTTCGTGCAGGACCATGTCTTCCCATGATTTGGTGGCTGGATGTTTTGGCCCAAGCAGATTGCATATCTCCGGTCCCTTGCTGGTCTCATAGGTGTCTATGGCTCGCGCCACTTTGATTATCTCCTGTTTGTTGAATGATAAAAGCGGCCGTAGTATTTTCATCGAAGTCACTTTGGTGATGTTTGCCATATTCGAGAGCGTTTGGCTTCCTACTTGCCCAAGGCTGTCGCCCGTGATGATCCCTTGCGCCCCTTCCAAAACGGCCGCTCTTTCGGCCACTCGGAGCATGAGTCTTTTTTGGATGATGAAGAAGTATCTATCTTTGGTCTCGCGGGCGACCTCGGCCAGCACCTGTCCGTATGTGAAAGTGTAGAATTTGGACGCCCCTATTTTGCGGGACAACAGGACTGATTTTATTTCAGCCGCATCATCCGTCAGCGGCTCCTGTGACAGGTGGACGCATATCAGTTCATACCCGAGGCGTTTCATCATGTATCCCGCCACGGGGCTGTCTATCCCGCCGCTCATCAACAGTACCGCTTTCATGACCTGTGGTCTGGCCCAGCCCTCTAAAAAGCTATCTCCTTTTCTGGATCGGCACCCATTCTTGTGTCATCATGCCGCTGTATTCCTGTTTTGGCATCTCGATTCCTTTTCCGCTGGACTCTTCGATTGCGTGGGCGCACCATCCCGGCACTGCGGCTATCACTAGGAGTGGCGCTGACATCTCGATTGGGATTCCGATCGCGTCATGGATAAGGCCAAGGTAGTATGTCACGTTTGGCCGTAATCCAGTGTCTTGTTCCATGATCTTCTCTATCGTGCAGGCCGTCTCGAAATCGGCTTTTTTCACGTGTTTATATGCGATCTCCTTTAGGAGCTCTGTTCTCGGGTCTTGTCTGCCTCTGCAGATGCCAAATCCGGGGATCCTCTCTTTGTTTTTTAGTCTGGTCTTTATTTCTAGGTTAGCGTGTCTCGCATCTCCGACCTCGTGTATCATCTTTCGGACAGATGCGATCGCGCCAAATTCCCGGTCTCCTTTGCTTGCGCAGATGGCCGCGCATACCGCGCTGTGCAGATCTGTCCCCGCCGCGATGGCGTGTCGTAGCGCGAGTGTGCTTTGGTTCATCCCGTTGTCGCAAGTGACCGCTATCACAGAGTCTAGCAGTCGTATCTTCTCCTCATCAGATTCCACACCTATCATATGCAGGATGTTTCCAGAGGAATTCCCGCTTGCCTTGGGGTCGGTCATCTCCTTGTTTGAGTTTATCCGATAGAGTGTAGAGGCGATTGTTGGTATCTGTTCTATCAATCGCACACTTTTGCGCTGGTTGGCACAGATGCTGTTATCGACAGAGTCGGGGTCGTAATGCCCCAAGAGGGAGATTGCGCTTCTAAGCGCGTCGATCAAGTGGGTGTGTTTAGGTATTGAGTTGAGATGGTCCATCATCCTTTTTGATATCTCGCGGTTATCCACGAGTTGTTTGACAAACCGTTTCTGTTCGTACATCCGTGGCAGCGTCCCAAACCAAAGAAGGTATGCCATCTCCTCGAATGTCGCGTGTCGTGCGATGTCACAGACATCGACTCCCCTTATTCGCATGGTGTCGTCAGTGGTATAGGTGATTGAGCTTGCCATGCCTGTCATACGTCGTAATACCTCTATTTAGGCTATCCGTGTAGAAAGTACACACGTATCATTATGGTGCGGAAGGATTGCGGGATGAGACACCAGCCGTTCAATGGAAGAATGATTCCTCCTGTTATTCGGTATTGAGGGTCATCTGCCTTACAATAGAATCACACTTTATTATGTCCCAGATCTGATTATCCACAAACTTGAGCCATCCGAGCCATCAGGTTCACCAGGCGTGGATTCGAAGACAACATATTTATTGTCATAAGACCATGAAGGGGCGCCGTCGTATCCTGCTTGGTTCGTAATCCTCTTTTTCTGTCTTCCATCAATTGTCTGGGCGTAGACATTCGCCATTCCTTCGTCCCTTTCACTTGAGCTGTAAATCACCCATTGTCCATCTGGAGAAAATGATGCATCAGTCTTATCTCCTATGCTGGAGGTCAATCTAGATTCAGTCTCTGAGGACAGGTTATATACCCAGATATCCCATTGTCCTTCTGTTGATTTTTGATATATGATCAGATCTCCTCTCGGAGACCAATTCGGCTGTCTGTTGTCCTCATTCTTGTCAGTGATTTCAGTGTAGGCGCCGTCCTTGATGTTGTATATCATGATTATCCCATTATCCTCAACGTCAATCTTGTGCGACTCAAAGACGATTTGCTCCTTATCTGGCGAAAAGCTAGGTTCATAGGCTACATGATTCTTCCTGGATGTCAATTGGATGATCATTTTTGATTTGGCATTTATCATATATATCTCGTCATGAGGGGATTTTGTGGAGGAGAAGACGATTTCGTCGCCAATCCATGAGGAGCCTGGAAGATTCACATTAGAATTCCCGTCGCTAAGCAGATCATCTACTGCGTCAGTTTCCAGATCTAGTATTTTGAGGTCGGCCTCTCCTTCATTGTATCCAGACTTGAACTGGGTGAAAACAATCTTCTTGCTATCCTGCGAAAAAGCTCCGTTTTGCGCGCTGAATATATCTGTGATCCGCATGGCGCCGTCAGGCCGTATCTCGTATGATTTTATGGATTCTTTTTTAGTATCTGCGAGGGGGGCAGTCGGCTCACGCTTGGTTTGAGCGTTTGTGTTATTGATCTTGACTATCCTATCATCCAGATCCTTTTTTTCCAAAGCTCGCTCATTGTCATAACTGCATCCTGATAAAAATAGCAATGCGCAGACTGATAGGATCAATACAGGTTTCTTTATTCTCATTTTAGTCTCGTGGCTTCAAGCGATGTCTCTATATATAAATCATCCCGGGCAGTATTTCAAGGACAGGACACTGACTGGACAAGGCGAGCATCTCATCACTCTCTCTAGCGTAGACGAACATTATCCAGAGACTCCGCCGGCGTGGCTATCCATATCCCTTCAAACTGCATCAGGATTGGACAATAGAATACCATCCGGACCAGCGTGACGGGGATTATTTAGAGGTGAAACGGATAGATCACAACCATTGTTACTACGATCAGCACTAAAGGGGAGCATCAAAATGGTAGTGGGCCAAGGGGGACCTTATCCCCCTTCACTATCCGACTAGTATCTGTAATCTAGTCTTGTCGATAGGTTCAATTATTATGTCTTGGCCTTTCTTGAGTGATAGGAAGCTGGCGAGTTGTTTTGGGATCCGGACATCTAGAGCGTTTCCTACTTTGGAGACTTTGCTGCGAGCGCGCAGTCCCCATAGGCCTCTGCGTTTGACTTCTTCTTCTATCTTGTTTGAAGCCGCAGATTCAAAGAGGGTCTCTTGGCACTTACTGCAGACCAGCGCATCGAATATGCCTATCTTTTCCCCTAAGAAGTTGTAGGGTACTTTCTGGTGTTGGTATGTTCCAATCCCGCATGCTGTGCATTTCATTTTATGTCCTCCTCATTTTTCTTTCCAGCCACGTGGCCTGTCTAAGTGTACTGTGATGACTTTGAACTTGCTATTTTCCATCCTCTCGTAGATGACCGTGTAGTCTCTATATGCTGTAATAAATTTAAGACTTGTGATTTGGCAATCTCGTGCTTTCATAGGGGATTATGCGGCCTCATTGTTCATGTGACTGTCGCTAGGTTTCCGTTGTTCAGTGGGTGCATCCACTAGGATGCATCGCTTACCTTTATTAATACTGCAAGATTGTCCTCTTTATGGACAAGAAGACTCTGCTCGATTTCATCGCGAATGCCCACCGGCACACTTACGCCGCTCCTAAAGAAGTCAAGAAACTCTACCGCTGTGATATTCCTATCCTTCCAGGCCACAAGGATTATAGGTATCAGGAGGGTGATCTGGTCTATCATGATTCTTATGCTGGCAGTATTTGGGCGCCAGGCCGGGAAGTGATCTTTTTGAGCGATCAGCCGATTTGGGCGATGTCGTACCAAGGCAGGCCGATCGGAGATCAGGACAACGATTTTTTCCAGATCGAGGCTTTCCCTTTCCTAAGAAAGGCCTTGATGGGATTCAAGGATGAATTGCCGTTCCGCGGGCCAAAGGAATTCTCACAGGGCGATTTCAGATATTCCTTCGAGATGGACGGAGGTTATGACTACTTCAAAGGAGAGGAGCAGATCCTCTATCGGGGCACTCGCATCTTTTTGCAGCATGTGATGGGCAGTTTGATAAGATAAGCAAGCAACATTTATAACTTCAGACGTGTCTGATATTCGATGAGACCTAGATTTCTAAACCCCGTATTCCTCATTTTTCTGATTGTCGGGCTGCTTTTGATTGGCGCTTGTGATGATCTGAGAGGAGGTTCGAATTTTGTGTTCTTGCCTGCCGCAGTGTTGCCGGAAGCGAAATTAGGCGCCCCATTTGACTACACTTTTTGTATCCCTGATTTGGCGAGGTCAGGCGCGACGTGCGGCGCTCTTGCGGGTAAGACCGTGGATCCGATAGGCGGCACTCCGCCATATTCTTTTTCTGTGCAGTTTGGTGGTGGATTCCTTCCGCCAGGGCTTGCGCTAGAACAAAATGGCCTTCTAAGGGGCACCCCCACACTTATTGGCAGATACACTTTTGGGATCTGCGCAAAAGACCAGCTGGAGGAAAGATGCCAGACTGTCTCTATTGTGGTGAGCGGGTCTAGAGCCGCGACAGCTGTCAAGATATCTGATATCACCTGTCAAGTCCTAGACCATAGCCCTTACAACACAGATGATGGGAATGTGGAGCTGACAGCGAAGGGCACAGCATCTGGACCGCTGGATGCCAATCTTTTTATGCCTGCTTGGACCAAGAGTTTTGATTGCGGCGTGTGGTCGTATGAGCCAAAAAGTCACATCAAGCAGTGTTATCGCAGGCAAGGCGATCCGGAGTCAACTACCTGGAGCGCTGTATCCGAGCCTATCTATGGTAATATCGAGGAGTCCAGTCGGGTCACCAATACTCTGGTGAGTATTTATGCCATCGATGATGCCGATGATAAGGTAGACACGAGAAAAGGCGCGCCGTGCGGGAATTGAGGCGGACACATTCAGAAAAGGTTTTTCTGCACGTTTACGATTCGGTTGTTCATTGTCTGCGAGGAAGCGATCGCGTCAGATGATTTATCACCATGGGGTGTTGCATAAATCGGTGATTGGTGGCCTTAGCAGGTAGCCGTCTTGATT
>CAYHWL010000099.1:0-5451 GCA_964359785.1 uncultured Methanosarcinales archaeon
ACGCATCATATAAACATCTTTAGAAAGCTGTTTCTTAAAAAGTATTTTACTCATCTGATCGCCTTATTAATTTATTGAGGGTCGCTGATTAAATGCCTTGACCAAATTTAAAAAACTCTTCCCTTTGGGAAGCCTGCCTGCGGTAGGCAGGGGTAGGGATGGGCTTTTTATTTTGTCTGTAAAAATATGGAATTCAATTTTATGTAAAAAATATTTTCTTTATAGTGAACTGATTTCAAACAGAAATAATGATAAATGGATATTTGCTCGCATCATCAATATTATTAAATTTAAACAACCATAATTATCGAACAGGAGAAAACAGTGTTAATAGTAGTTCCAAAGGAGATATTTTTAGGTGAAAACAGGGTAGCGTTAGTTCCGGATGCTGCATCAAAATTGGTTAAGAGAGGATTTAAAATAATTGTACAGAAGGGAGCCGGTATTAACGCCGGATTTACCGATGAAAAATATCTTAACGCCGGCGCTGACTTAGAAGAAAATGTAGAAAAATTATTTTCTTCTGCAGATATAATTCTGAAAGTACAAAGACCGATAGATAATGAAGAACTGAAGATGCACGAACTCGAATTAATGAAAAGGGGATCTCTGTTAATAACATTTTTTTATTCACTTCTGTATCCTGAACTAGCAAAAAAATCTGCGGAACTTGGAGTGAATGTAATTGCGATGGATTCGATACCGCGAACTACTCTTGCGCAGAAAATGGATGCGCTAAGTTCGCAGGCAAATATTGCGGGTTACAAAAGTGTGATTCTTTCTGGAAATCATCTCGGGAAAATTTTTCCGTTAATGATGACTGCCGCCGGAACAATTTCTCCGGCAAAAGTAGTAATTATGGGTGCAGGCGTTGCCGGTTTATCCGCGCTTGGCACTGCTAAACGCTTAGGAGCCGTTGTTGAAGTTTCTGATGTTCGACCTGCAGCGAAACAAGAAGTTGAAAGTCTTGGCGGTAAATTTATTGAAGTGCCTACAGATTCTTCGATGCAGGATGCAAGCGGTTATGCAAAAGAACAATCGCCTGAGTTTTTGCAGAAGCAAAAGGAACTGATATTCAAACATATTACCGAAGCTGACATCGTAATAACAACCGCGCTTGTACCCGGGAAAAAAGCCCCTATACTTGTTACCGAAGAGATGGTCCGGAAGATGCGCCCGGGTTCTGTTGTGCTTGATATGGCAGCAGAGTTTGGCGGTAATTGCGAAGTGAGTGTTAAAGGAAAAACAGTTGTGAAATATGGAGTAACAATTATTGGCGAATCCAACCTGCCAAGTTTAGTCCCTTATCATGCAAGCGAAATGTATTCGAAGAATTTATTCAACTTGATTGAGCATTTAAGCAGGAAAGGAGATTTTGAATTGAACCTTGACGATGAGATTGTTCGCGGTTCGTTGATTGTTTACAACGGGGAAGTGCTTCACGAAAGAACAAGAGAACTTTTATAGCAGCAGGCATTCGGCTGCCGGTTATCAGTTTCTTAAAAAGTTTTTAGCTGAAAGCTGACAGCCGAACGTTCAAATAATTTTTAAAACTAAAAAAGGATTATACACATGGAAAGCGTTGGCTTAATGATGTTAATATATGTTTTTGTTCTGGCGGTGTTTATTGGTTTTGAATTGATCAGCAAAGTACCGCCCGTTTTGCATACGCCGTTGATGAGCGGTTCAAACGCAATATCGGGAATTACAATTATTGGTTCGCTTCTTGCTGCCGGCGAAAAGGAGTTTACAATTAGTACAATCCTGGGAACCATTGCGGTAGCTTTCGCAATGATAAATGTAGTAGGCGGATTTTTAGTTACAGATCGCATGCTCAAAATGTTCAAAAAGAAGTGAGATGAGAGATGAAAATTCTAATTGAGATCAGCTATTTAGTTTCATCCATTCTTTTTGTTTTCGGAATCAAACAGCTCAGCTCTCCAAAGACCGCACGAAAGGGAAATTTTCTTGCCGGAGTTGGAATGCTTATAGCAATTATTGTAACGCTTCTCGATCGAAAGGTGTTGACTTATGAGTGGATCATCATCGGATTAATCATCGGATCGGTAGTAGGTGCAATTCTCGCTTATAAAACTTCGATGACTGGAATGCCGCAAATGGTCGGAATGTTAAACGGATTTGGCGGCGGCGCATCAACGCTTGTTGCGCTTTCTGAATTTTATAAACTAAAGGGCAATATCCCGATTGAAACAGGCGTTGCAATTATTCTCAGTTTGTTGATTGGAAGCGTAACATTTACCGGCTCTATGATTGCTTTTGGAAAACTGCAAGGTTTGGTTACAGGAAAAGTTGTTAAGTATCCGGGGCAGCATCTACTAAATCTTTTGTTGGTGCTTTTTATTTTATCTGCCGGCGCATACATTGTTTTCAATCCGGCAGAAGCTGCATTAACTCTTGCAGTAACTTTTGTTGCGCTTGCTTTGGGTGTGCTTGTTGTTCTTCCAATCGGCGGTGCAGATATGCCCGTTGCAATTTCTCTTCTTAACTCGTATTCCGGAATTGCCGGTTCAACCACAGGATTTGTTCTTCAGAATAATGAATTAATTATTGCCGGTGCGTTGGTTGGCGCTTCGGGAATTATTTTAACAAACATTATGTGCAAGGGAATGAACCGTTCTTTGATGAATGTTTTATTGGGTGGATGGGAAAGCGCCGGCGCCGGCGGTGCGGCAGCATCAACCTCAACCTCAAGTGTAAAAGGCGACGTGAAATCAGTTGATGCCGAAGAAGCCGCAATGATCTTTGATTCAGCAAGCAGCGTAATAATTGTTCCCGGTTACGGAATGGCAGTAGCACAAGCTCAACATGCCGTTAGAGATTTTGTTAACGCGCTCGAAGCGAGAGGAATCAAGGTACGCTTTGCAATTCATCCCGTTGCCGGTAGAATGCCCGGACATATGAACGTGCTGCTTGCCGAAGCGCAAGTGTCTTATGATAAAATGTATGCGATGGAAGATATCAACGATGATTTTTCAAATACGGATATTGTGCTTGTAATCGGTGCCAACGATGTTGTTAATCCCGCTGCCCGGCATGATCAATCAAGTCCGATCTATGGAATGCCGATACTCAACGTTGATTACGCGAAAACCGTCATCGTCAATAAACGTTCGATGAATGTTGGTTATGCCGGAATTGAAAATGAGTTGTTCTTCTATCCTAACACTTTGATGTATTTTGGCGATGCAAGGGATGCGATGGTGAAGTTGACGCACGAGATAAAGAATCTATAGCTGTCTGCATTCGGCTTTTTTAGCTGAAGAGGCAAATCTTTTTTTTGATTAAAAAAGGTGAGTAGCGAATAAAAGTGTGTTTAAAATTATGAATTAATGCAGCGACGCCAGCAAGCTCAAGAGTTGATATGTAAGAAAGTTTGGTGTGAGGTGGTAGTTCCCCAAATATTTCATAGATATTCTCCAATTCTGCCAACACCTTGTTTTTTAGATTATTCATAAAGGAGAATACCTTCAGTTCTAACTAGATCACAAAAAAGTGACTTTTTATTTAAGTCAATGACATCAACAGGTTTTGATAGACTAAAAATCAGTTCACTATAAAACTTAAAAAATAAAGAACCTTCTATTCCTTCAACTGCCAAATCAATATCATTAGCATCTCTAAAAGAATCAAGACTGGAACCAAATAGATATAATTTAGATACTTTATACCTTTTGGCTATTTCTTTTAATTTAATTTTATCTTCATTCGAAATCATAGTCAAAACTAATTGAAAGTTTATTATTGTGCAAATACCCAATTATGAAACGTATAACGGCGTGGCAACTAAAGCGCTGCCCAACACAACAATGCAGCACTGAAAAGCCAACGCCAATAATTATTAAAAATTTATTTAACAGAACTAACTAACACATAAACAATACACGGAAGAACTAAGCTAATAATTACACAAATGCCGAAAGCGAAAACGGCGTCCGCTTGATTGGCTTGTTATACGCATTTATTTAGTTAAACTACTTCTATTCTTATTTTTCTTCCTAAAGTTCGAGCATAACGACCAAGTGTAGAAAGCTTAATATCTTCAGAGTGGTTTTCAATCCTTGATATGACAGATTTTTTTGTTTCCAATTTATTTGCTAATTCTTCTTGAGTTAATCCCGATTTTTCTCGCAATCCTTTAAGTAATGCACCTATCTTAAAATTTTGATAACCTATATCATAATTTTCAGCAAACGCCGCATCATCTTTTTTCCTTTGTGCAACATATTTTTTCAAATCACTCATTTCTTTTCTTCCTTTCATAATAGTTTCTTTTTCTTACTTCTGCAATTTTAATTTCATTCAACGGTGTTTTTTGTGTTTTCTTTACAAATCCATTTGTTATTATAAAATTCCCATTAGACTCGAAAAAACCTAATAGCCTAAAAATATCACTAGAAAAAATTACTCTAACTTCCCAAATATCATCTGTGCTTATTAGTTTCTTAAAATATTGTCTAGTAACAATGGAGGTATCTTCAAAAAGATCTAAAACCCAAGTAATTTTTTTAGCTTGTTTCCCATTAAGAGAATCAAGGAATTCCTTTGCAGGATATTTACCAGATTCTGTTTGATAAAAATTTACTTCTCGCATAATGAAAAGTTAGCATAAAAGCTAACCTAAATCAATCAAAAATTTTTGTAATGCTTATGCGTATAACGGCGTTGGTAAGCTGCCGCCCCGCACAACAATGCCGCTTTAATTGAACAATTTATTAATTAGAACAAACTTTCATTTACAAACTACCACGAACAACAAAGCCAAAACGGTAGAACATATTTTTTAATTAAACAAATGCCAAGAGCGAACTCGCGGTCAGCTTGACCCGCTGGTTGAGACTGTCGAAAAACCAGACTTTTTAATTTTTTCTGTTTGTTATTACTTCATTTTGTAATCTTTTTTTGTCTTACTTTACCTTTTCCGACAGTCTCGTTATATGCGTTTCTCAGTTTTTACTTTTAAATATTTCTTCTTTCTTTAATAGTTGATGTCCTTCAAATACCGTAAGAATATCAACCGAATTTTTCTTGACCAAGTAAACAATACGATAATTTTTATGTATCAATTCACGGATATTCTCGAACGATAATTCAGGAACAATTCTACCTTTATCTGGATAATCAATTAATGTTTCAGCAACCGATATTAACTTGTCAACAAACTCAATTGCGACAATGGGATTATCTCTTGAGATGTATTCTTCAATTTCTTGCAATCGAAGTAATGCCTCTTTTGTCCAAAATATTTTCATCTTTCTTTTCCAGTTCGAGTTTTTTGCAATTCAATTCTAAGTTGCGAAGTAGATAACACTTCACCTTTTTCTGAATCAGATAATCCACGTGAAATTGAGTCGATGAAGAGCTTTGTTTGTCTCAACTCATCAAATTCCGATGGAGAGATTAATACTCCAGCAGGTTTACCATTTTGGGTGA
>CAYHWL010000100.1:0-5423 GCA_964359785.1 uncultured Methanosarcinales archaeon
CACTCGGAGGCGTTGCACCCGCTCCACCTTCCGACCCATCACTGCCATCAGTAGATGTTTCTCCACCGCCGCTAGACGGCGTTTTTCCAGTTTGACCAGGAGTTGGAGGAGTCTCTAGTGGGGTGTTTGGCTTATTGTTCGCAGTACCCTCAGGTATCTTTAAGTCATCTCATGAAAGAGGTATTGATCCTGTTGGAGGTGTAGCAATAGCCGCCACTGGTGGTCGTACCGTGACTGGCAGTTGATCTGGCGCATGATCCTTTAGCCATGCGTTAGGCATATCCTGCGCGAGCACTCTTTGGTACAATGCTTGTGTCGCTTGAGTGGCGTATTGATATTCTGATTGTGTCATTTTTCCGCTTGTTAGGCCGTCATTTGCGTTGATCTGCGCTTTGTGCAATGATTCGATAAGCGCGTTTCTTGCGTTCTGCATCCTAGTCTCATGAGGGGTATTCTCCATATCTTTGGTCAATGCCCCGCTAAACGCGTGTGATGCGGCCAATCTGTCCCTTGCCGCATCTATTGCGCTTGTGCCTTTCAACACTGCGGCATTTGCGACTTGATTCTCGACTTTATGGGTGACTGCCACAGAATCATCAGGTGTCGGCTCTTTATCATCTGATATGGTCGATCCTCCATGGCCAGCTCCGCCTTGGTTTGCCCCAGGTTTTTGATTTGGCGCATCCTGAGGTATTACAACTGGAGCACCGCTCGGCATTGTTGAAGCCCTTAATGGCGCAGACTGTTTCTCAATGCCAGTAGAACTCACTTTCTGATCCCAATCAACTTTTGAATTTTTTGGATCACGATATCCGAATGTGTAAGTATTGTCCCCTAATTTGGTTATATCACTTTTATCAGGAAGGTTAACGTCTGTTTTTCCATCTTTCTTGAACATTGAATAAGAATTTTGGGGATTATCACCCATTTGTATCTTGCCTACAAATCCTTTTTGGGTGGGGTTAGCCATTTCAAATGAGTAATCCTTGTTGTTTCTTGAAAACACAGTTGTAGTGCCTTCTCCCCCATGATACTTGTAATTTCCAGAATCGCTCACATCCACTTCCCCTTTCGCTGTCCAAGTGTATTGATTGTCAGATTTTCTATTGATAGAGACGACAGCCTTATCTGATTGAAATGGTGCTTCCTTGACACCTTCAGTCAGTACAGTAGTCCACTTTGAATTCGGAGTATTCGAAGTAATTATACCATGATAGTCCAATTTCCCACTCGCAAAATTTGCGTATGCTAAGTCACCATCGGTTTTTATCCCATGAATCACATTTCCTTGATTTCCATTAGGAGAATATTTTCCGATAATCTCTCCTTTGCTATCTTTAACTTCAAATCCGCCGCCAAAATAATTGCGGGATTCGCCAATGTCATTTTTGGTTACAGACAATGTGCCCGATTTATAATTGACATTCTCGATACTAAAATCTTTATCGGATTTGATGCTCAGTTTGTTTCCATCTTTCTGGACGTCCACTGTAACACCCGTCCCCCCAGTAAAGACCAGATCTTTGCCACCAAGCAAAGGTTTGTCTCCGGCCATTTTCAAGACCAAATTGTCCTTATTGCTCTGCGGTTGAATATCAAACGGGATTTGTTTGCCTGGAAGTTGTGCTAGTTTTGGTCCTTGGTCATATTGAAGGGTGTATCCTGATGAATCGCCTTTGTTTGCGGTAATCATATATTTTGGATCATATTCTTGAACAGGCAATGTTGCCCCATTGATCACTATATTGTTGCTTCCTTTTTCATATTTCAATGACTTGACCTCATTAAAGTCAAATGTCGCTTTGGTGGATCCCTCCAAGTATTTTTTTATACCTGTTTTGGCGGCTGTTAGTTTCGTTTGATCAGTACCAATCTTTGCGATGTCGAAATCTTTTGCAAATGCGGTTTCCCAAGTTTCTGGATTCGCTAAGTTTTCCGCTGTGAGCTTGCTTAGATCCGCCTCTGTGTCAGATTCGGCCTTTATCACAATAGTCTGCGCAAAACATATCACGCTCACCAACACAATCGCAATCAAGATCAAGTTCAGTAGTCTCATCTCACAATCACCTTCACGTCGTATTGTGAGTACAGTCCATTTGAGTCATAAGCGAAGATGGTGGTGTCATAATTCCCGACTGGCGCGCTAAGACGTCCGTCTGGTGTGACAAATGCCAGTTCATTGCTTGAGTAGAATTCTATCTTGTCTCCTTCTCTGTCTTCTGCGGTTAGTTGATATTCTTCTCCTGATTTTATCTCAATCTCTCCAGGAAGATACAGTTGTGGTGGTGTATTATTCCCAAAAAGTGATGCGTATCTGAAAACGTAAGGAGTTCCACGGTAAAGATTCTCTCGATCGATCATCTCCGTTATATGTGTATCCGGATAGACTATTATCACGCGTGGTTCATATGGCAGATTGCTTAGTAGTGAGAGATGTATATTCCCTGGGTCGCGTATCTGTTGGATTATGAGTTCATCCGCTGTCTCTCTCATCTCTTTAAGATTGCTCTTCACGCTGGCGGCAAATGGGCCGACTCTTGTCTGTTTGTCCAGCTCGACTATTGTGATGGGCATCTCAAGCCTGGCCAATACTTCTTTGTCCAATATTGTGACATTCGCGTAAGGCACACCTACGCTTAACTGTGCTCCCACAATATCCTTGTAATTACCTGTGCATTTCAAGATGTTGTTTTGGATGTACGGGGCCAACTGGACTTGCTCCATCTCTTCGATAGTGGGCAGGAAATCGTATCCGAGATAATAGTCAAGTTCAATTAACCACTTATTATATGGCAGATACCCAGGGAATACCTCATTATAGACGTACCCTCCTTGCATGCCCAGTCGATAAAGCCCTTCCTGCAAGGTTTTCTCAAGGCAAGAGCTAGTCAGGGATCCTATCTGTGTTTTGGTGTCAGAATCATATGCTATATTGGCCGCAGGCTCTATCTGTTTCAATAAGAACAACAGCAAGAACAGCAGTGCTAGTGAGAGTATGATAAACACCGTCACTTGCCCTTTTCGCATGGCTTATTCCCGCGAATATGTCTATATAAGGTTTACTCGATGTAAAGACGAGGGAATTATCGCAATTCTTCCCGAGTAATAGAAATGCAACATTTACAATTTCCTATATCTGTTATAGATGCTAGTCCAACTACTCAAATGACTTCCACACGGATCCGTAGGAGGGCACCATGTGCTAGATACCTCTTCCATAGTGTATTTCCCTTCTTTGAAGTAATAACTGCTAGAATACATATGTTCAACCAAGGCTCTAGCACCCTCTAATGGGGTGTCATAGGTGTAGTAATGTCCTTTGCCGCCTATGCCCCCAAAATTATTCCGTTTAAGTGCGTTATTGCTGTCAAAAGGTAAAAATACTCCCTCTGAATTCACCGCACTTGTCTCATGTGCAGCTAAAGCCAATAATTTGACAGGGTCTATCGGGAAGCCATATTTTTTCTCTGCCTCTGCTGCAGCTTGATATATCGCTGCAGGCATTGTCTCTAGAAGTTCTTTGTTCTTGCCTTCTGCTTTTTCCGCCAATTTATTATAATAGTTTACGAGTTTCTCTTTGCCTACAGTTGGTTGTGTATCCATCCTGTCATAGATTTCACTAGGATCTAATTTAGGCCTGCTATATTCAAATTGGGATTTACTGTCATCGGATGTTCCACCTTTTGATAATCCGCGAGCTGCAGTTGGCTCTCCTCGAAGTCCCTCATCTTCCATCTTCCGTTTCGCTTCCTCATCGCTTATCTCATGCACAGGTTCCTCCTGAAGTGGGACTATCTTATTCCCCACAGTGGCAGTCCCTTTATCAACATCAAACTGTCCATTCCCCTCGGACAGTGTAAGTCCAGTGACAGGTATCGCGTCTTTGACCGTCGGATCATATATATTCTGCGTATCCAACTTTGAATCCTTGTAATTATAAGTCCCAAATGACCATTCGCTCCATTCGCTGAATCCGTAGACTCCTGCGTATCCTTTGACTTGTAGATTGTTTTTGTTGTTAGCCCCAGATCCAATCAACACTGCATTGGTACTTACTCCAAATAGATCCTTATCTTGGGTCACAACAAGTTCAGTCTGTCCAGCGGCTGGCGCGAAGCCCACTGACACTTTAGGGTTTATCCCTATGTCTGATCCAGGTATCTCTATTGTGGCTTCATGATTGACTCCGGCAGCTGCTTGTGTTATCTTCCATCCTGTCGATAACTTCTCTACTTTTCCATCACCTGGGCTCACATGCACTCCATCTATGACCATGTCTCCGCCGCTCACGCTGACAGTCGCGTCTTTAGAGAGAGTCATGCCTTTCTCTGGATCATTCGCTTCTACATTTCCGCTGCCAAGCGACATCTTCACAGGACCTTTTTGATACGCATCCGCGGTATCCTCCGCAGTGTAGTAGCTTTTGAATGTCAGATCCATCTTGCCACCCTTAAGCGTGGCAGACTCTAGATTAGATGGCAGTTTATTTAAGTTGAGTGTCGCTTTGTTGGGAGGTTCTCCGGAAGATATGATACCATCTTTATAAGTGATAGGATCAATCCCGTTTGGTTCGAATGAAAACTTGCCTCCAGTAACTTTGGCAAAGTATTTATTCGCTACTTTCAACTTATCCCCTTCTAATCTGTCAATATTCTTCTCAAGGTAACTCTCGGCTATTTTCTGATTCTGGGAAGTCATCTTGTTCCAATCTACCTTTGCTAGGTACTTCTCCGCTAACGCGGCATTCTTTGGATCTTCAAGTTTCCCAAGATTGTCCATCAAGGTTTTTTGATCATCATCAGTTAAAGTGACGGATTCTTGCGCAAACACTCCGCAGATAAATACCAGCAATACCAGCACCGCCCATTTTCTCATGGCACACTCACCCCGAAGTCTAGGCGGTAATTCTTGTCTTGTATCTTGAAGACTATCAATCGTCCGATTGGATTTTCTTCGAGCACATACCTGTATGTTATCTCAAGATCATTGGAGAGCGACTCATCTATCATCATACGCAATGGCACAGTCTTATCGTCTAGGGCGAAATGCGCGAGTATCTTGTCCATCACATCAACCATTGTGAGGATGCGGTAATTGAGCACGGAGCTGGTGGAGGCGTCTATTTTTGTCTGGGTGCCAACGCTATCTGTTGTCACCGTCTGACTGCATCGGAATATGGTGCTATTTGGTAGCAGATCCACGGTGGTGCCTCCTATCTCGATGCCTTGCACGGATGCTATCCCTTTGGCATTTTCCATGCATCGTTTCATCTCTTGTTCAAGCAAGTGATTCACGGATCCCCCTACATCGACAAATCGGACCCCCTTATCAAACATGATCGGCACATACCTCACGACTGTGTCATCATCTAGTATCACAAAATCTGTCTTATAAGCGAATAGCATGCCTTCTGCGGCAAACCT
>CAYHWL010000101.1:0-4011 GCA_964359785.1 uncultured Methanosarcinales archaeon
TAATTTTTCAGCGGGGGCGTCAATGAGTTTTACACAATGCCCTTCCTTTTCGAGCGCCCCCGTCGCATACGCCAGCCAGATAGGGTAATAGAGAGTGCCGCTCTTTATCACAGCAGGACTCCTCTGTGCCCTGGAGAATTTAGGGAAAAAGGGCGGGTTTAGCAAGAGAACTTTAAATTTATTTCTTTTCCCCAATATCATGGACAATTTTACCTTACCTCCGTAATGCTACTATTATTTATTTAATTCAAAGTCTTGAATTATTTGATCACCATAATAAATTACTTTTACCCTCTCGGGTACATAGCCTCGGCTCTTCGCTTTTAGACTGCACGCGCCTTTATAAGGAATCAAGAATTGATAATGCCCCATAGCATCTGCTTTTACCCATAGCTTCTCCATACCATCTTGCACCATGGAAACCTTTGCTCCGAAAATTGGTTGCCCTGTCGCAACATCGGTAACCACTCCTGATACTATACCCCGATCTGAGGCATACTTTAAGTCATAATCTTTATAACTAATATAGCTTATATGAACTTTACTGATAGAATCAATAGCAATGGATGTTGTTCCTCCATACTTACCGACTGAGTCTACATCTTGTATAATGAATGAATTGCCATCATAAAAGGCGTACTTAGATGCTTGTTGTGAAAAACTAAAGTAACTTATGTGTGGATAATCATTGATATCCAACATCAATGACGTATTCAATCCAGTATTATGCTTTGAATCGACAATTGTGGTATACCATGATATATCGTCATAATAAGCATATTTTAAATTTACATTAGTATTGTCAAAATAACTTATATGTGGATTGCCATTTTTATCCAAAGCCAGTGATGTATACTGGCCAACAATTCCTAACGTATCCACTGTCATTATAAACCATCTTGTGCCATCATTTAATGCGTATTTTAGATCTCCGTTAGTATAATCAAAATAACTAATGCGAGGCATGCCACCGGCATCCAACGCAAGGGAGTTGTACTGACCAACATCTCCTAAAAAGTCTACTGTTTCTTTATGCCACGTTGAACCATCATAATAGGCATACTTCAGATCCACATTGGAATAGTCAAAATAACTGATATGAGGCCAACCATTTTTATCCAATGCCAGAGAGATATACGATCCAAGGTCTCCTAAAGTATCCACTGTTGTGATATTCCATTTAGCTCCATCGAAGAATGTATACTTAAGGGCATAATCGGGGTAAGAGCTGAAGTAACTGATATGGGGGTAATCATTGTTATCTATAGCAATTGACGTTCCATCGCCTACATTAGAATCAATAACACTTATATACCATTCCTCACCATTATAGAAGGCATACTTGAGTTCAAATCCAGGGTATGCACTGTTATAGCTGATATGCGGGCGATCTTTGCTATCCAAAGCAATAGCACTGTTATATCCCATCAATCCCATCGTATCCACATTTTCTGAATGAACAACAGCAAAAACATCCGAGTTTAAAAAAAGAAAAATAAACAATTTCAATATTGTTAATACACAAGGTATCTTATTCAATTTTAGCTCCCTTAATTGGCAATATAGCTAATGAGCGTATTACCATATTCATCTTTCACCTCAAGAAGAACTTTATCTGGATTAGTCATTACAGTAACCAAGCTGTATCCTGGACAATCGGTAACCGGATACCCATAATATCCCACACTCCACACACCCTTATCGCTCCATGCTGTCTGACAACTTCTACAATTAGCACATGGCACAACCATTTCCGGGAAATCAGAATTGGATCCATCATCTATACCCCCAGCGTGAAGATCTCCAGATATAAAAATTACTCCAGTAATGTTATTCTGTTTTATGAAATTTACCAATGCCTCTCTTTCATATAAATATGCACCCCAACTGTCCTTTGGCTTACACGTAGGATTAAAGGGCACGGGTGTTAATATAAACTTCCATCGGGCTGTTGACCCTTTAAGACCGTTCAGCAACCAGTTGAGCTGGCCAACAGTCCCGAGGTTGTCACCATCCAACATGGACTTGTCTGGTTCATCAAGATCAGATTCCGGGTCTCGTTGACTTCGAGAATCTAACATAAAAAGATCGGTATGGCCATAAGTAAAGCGCTGCCAGTCGCCATAATCAGAAACCGGATATACTGGGAAAAATTCTTTGAGTACTCTAAGGGATCGTTCTTTATAAGGATAGGTTTTATCACCATTGTTATCACCGTAATCGTGGTCATCCCAGTGGTGTGCCACTGCACTTCTTCTAAGGATATTCATCACAAAGTCAGACATATTTCCTAAAGGGGTATAAAGTTCCTTAAACATTTCTCTTTTTCCAGTAAGTGTATCAACATCTCTATGGTCAAAGTCCCCACCGATAATTACAAAGTCAGGGAATTCCTTTGATGTACTGGTAAAAGTATAAAAATAGGGCGGCCCTTTTTGGAGTCCACCAAAATCTGTAAGTACCGCAAACTTAAAAACAACTTTGTCTCCGTTATTTGGGAAAGTCTTAAATTGGGGATAGGGAGGCTTAAGCTGTGGGAGTGAATCTACTAAAATATTGTAATAATAGACTGTATTGGGAGATAGACCTGTTATGTCAACAATTCCTGCATAATCCTTTGGGCTACCCGTAACAACTTCATTACTCGTTTTCAGTAAGTTTTGGGGTTCAGTACCATATTTTATAGTCACTTTTGCGGAACTATCTGTTCTTACAAAGACTCTGGCGGAGGTAGAATCTACTCCACCTACCACGGGGCCATGGGTGAGAACAGCAGATATAGCTCCATTATTTAATCCTGTGAGCATATAAAAAATGACCAAGAAAAATGTTATTCTTTTCATCAAATATTCTCCTTTTTTAGAAGTTTCTACACTGTCTTTCAATTTTTCAGCACAACCCTCAATATCTTGAATAATCCTGCAGGAACAGTCACCTGGATTTCAGAATTATTGATATTCAGGGGTTTGTTTTCTATGACGTCCTCAACTTTAGCTACCAGTTCCTTTACATTCAGTATCAATTTTGTATTAATATCATGTACGTTAAATTGATTGGGATCTATCAGATAAAGGAGGTAATTTCCATCATCTGATTTGTTAATAGACAATACAACATTATTAGCAGAAAAAGGAAGCTGATTGTCGTATTTTTTCAACGATTCCAAAATTACCTTCTTTTCCTCTCCCTGAGGTATTTTGTGTCCTTCATTATCCATGATTGAGCCACTATCCTTTACCACAAACCGGGATGCCCATGTTCGCTGGTCGGGTTTTACCCAATGGGGAACAAAAGATACGAAACCATAAGGTGTTTTAGGCAGCAGACCTTCATAATATGAGTGCATTCCGGTCCATAGCGCCGGAAGATAATCGTCCTTTACACGCTTCAAAGGAAACTCGTATGAGAATAATCCTCTCTGCGCAAATTTTCTAATCCAGTAGGCTGGGTGACCCTCTGAAGCCTTTGGCTTCTGTTGCGAATTAAACTCTTTTTGAAAAAGCACCGGTGATGTCAAAACCTGTTCGCTCCTGTCAGGGGGGATAATAACCCCCTTTCTCACCAATGTATGAAAAAGATCACGGTGTCTTTTGCTGTCAAGGTCCAACGTATAATTTCCCTTCTCTTTTTTTACAAATTCTCCGTTCCCTTCAATCCGGAAATATGTTGCCCCTAAACTTGCAGCCATTACTTCCATTCTTAATAAAACATCGGAAGGGCGACTGAGGAATATAGCCTCCCATTTCCATACATCTTCCTGGGCGCTATAACCCCAATCTTTGAATATGTCACTTTTCCACATCCCAATAATCATGCCAAGATTAAGCTCCGGTATATGTGGACGGTTCGTTTTATACATCGGAATAAGAACATTTTTAAAGGCCGGCTTGAATAGTCTGCTTGCGATAGAATCATCTGTAGGGACTTCAAACCAGAAATCAAGATGCTGATCTAAGATTAATTTCTTTTCGCCATATTTAACTAACAGCTCCATGATCTTTCCAATTGATG
>CAYHWL010000101.1:4111-5363 GCA_964359785.1 uncultured Methanosarcinales archaeon
ATTAATTTCTTTTCGCCATATTTAACTAACAGCTCCATGATCTTTCCAATTGATGTTACAAAAGGGTCAAACCCTTTTCTGGTATAGCTACATTCATTGGCAATAAAACCCCGGCATGAACCGGGAGCAGCAACAAGAATCTTCTCGACAGTCGGTAGACTCAGGTGCAAATGATTGACTTGATCAACCCTGATATAAAAGGGAATTTTTTTCTGTTCCATTCCAGAAACATATCTCAGTATGTCACTTTGCGAATAGCTTTTTGCATTTTTGTATTTATCTGGAATACGATACTCTTCCTGGTCATGGTCGACGTCTTGGGTTTTGTCCTTTTTATCTTTCTTTTTTTGTCCCTTTACCGCTTCTTTTTTTTCTTTTCCATCTCTCCCGTCCTCAACTCCGTCCCCGCGGTCCTTTTCTCTCAGACCATCAATCATAATTTCAAAGACCAATCTGTCCGACTCTCTTGTTTTTAAAAAACTGTAAAGCCTCTCTGTCTCTTCCAGGCCATCGGAAAAGGCAACATGTTTAAGGACATGAATCTTTCTCCCTTCACCTTTAACAGCAGAGACGACTGAAGAACGATTTGCAATTTTCTTATATATTTCATCAGCGCTTTCATCTGTTTTTGTTACATGCCATTTCGATATATAATCAGGTAAATCTTTTAACTCTGTAAGAAGAACTTTAGTAGAGCGAGTGGTAGTACCTAAAAGTATCTGGTCATATCCGCTTCCAGAAGGAATCGTGTCAATCGTTAAATAACTTGCTTCCGGAAAAATTTTAGAGACTACTTTGCCCTGAGAATTTAGCGTCATTATGGGGGTTGTATTTCCATTTGCCCCGGTAACTATACCGTGGAGAAGACAGATAATCTCCTTTCCTTCATCACCCGTCAGGTTTCCGATACTGATTTGAGCATTTGACCAACTATTTACAATATCAGGGAAATTGGTATTCCATACGAGTTCACCTTTGCCATTCAGGACCGTTATCATTCCTGAAGGCCGGCTTCCCACCACTATCTCATTTCTGCCGTCATTATTAATATCATTAATCTGAATATTTCTGATCCAGAGTATCTTAGTATTATGTTTTCCTTTTGCCTCTTTCAGAGCGGGTTCAACATGCCTTAAAATGGTTCCTTTACCGTCTAGAAAATAAATACCTTCCTGTCTCGTACCAACAATGATTTCGTCGCCGCTGATACCATCTATATTCCCAACAGCAATAGCGCTGATGGATGATTCAC
>CAYHWL010000102.1:0-5355 GCA_964359785.1 uncultured Methanosarcinales archaeon
TATCTGATTGCGCGAGGGCGGGAGCATCATTCACCCCATCGCCTACCATTGCCACGAACTTCCCTTCTTTCTGCAATTTTTTCACATAAGTGGTCTTATCTTCGGGAAGTACTTCAGAAAAGACCCTACTAATCCCCAGTTTTTTTGCCACAGCTTCGGCTGTCTTCTTGTTGTCCCCTGTTATCATGGCCACTTCAAGTCCCAATTCCTGCATTCTTTGCACAGCTATAAAAGCATTGGGCTTTATCACGTCTGATACTGCTGTTACGCCGGCGGCTTTCTTGTCGATGGCGATTATCATGATGGTTTTGCCTTCGTCTAGCAATCGATTGATTTCGCTATCCAAACCATTCAGCCCAACCTTATTATTTTTCATGAGTTTTATGGTGCCGATCAGTACTTTGTGTCCTTTGATTGTGGCAGATACTCCGAGTCCCGCGATGTTCTTGAATGCTGAGGATCTGATGATTTTAAGGCGTCTTTTCCTAGCCTCTTCAAGGATTGCTTTGCTCAATGGATGGGATGATTTGGATTCGGCTGCGGCAAGATATGAGATGACTTTGTCAGTTGTGTTTCCTTTTGCGGCGATGACATCAGTCACTTTAGGTTTGCCTTCTGTCAGGGTTCCAGTCTTGTCAAGGACTACTGCGCTTACTTTTGAGACTTGTTCTAGGGTTACGGCGTCTTTGATTAGGATGTTATGTTTTGCTCCCAGTCCTGTTCCAACTGCCACTGCGGTGGGCGTAGCCAGTCCTAATGCATCAGGGCAGGCTATTACTATAGTGGATATGGCAAATGTCAAGGCCGACATCAAGGTATTGCCCATGACAAAATACCATATCGAAAAAGTGAGCGCTCCTCCACCTACGGCCACTATCACGAGGTATCCTGCGAATTTGTCTGCTAGTTTCTGTCCAGGGGCTTTGGAGTTTTGGGCGGTCTCTACCATCTTGACAATCTGTCCAAGGACGGTGTCTTTCCCGATTTTTGTGGCTGTGAATTTCACGTAGCCTGAAGTGTTGACGGATCCGCCGACCACTTTCCCTCCTGCTGTTTTGGCTACAGGGATTGATTCACCAGTGACGAGGGACTCGTCGATGGATGTCTCTCCGCTTATGACTTGGCCATCTACTGGCACTTTGTCCCCTGGTTTTAAAGCGATTATCTCCCCGATCCGGACTTCGCTTGTCGGGATAAGCGTCTCTTTTCCATTTCTTATCACCCTTGCTTGCGGCGGCACTAGATCAAACAAGGCTTGCAATGCGTCTGTTGTCCCTCTTCGGCTTTTCATCTCCATCCAATGCCCAAATAAGACGAAGGTTATGAGCATGGCCGCCGCTTCATAGAATGAATCATTGTTGCCTATAAAAGTAAGGGTGATGCTAAAGGCATAGGCGGCCGTTATCCCTACAGCGATTAACACTGCCATATTCAACTTTCTTGCCTGCAACGCTTTATATGATGAATATAGGAATATCCATCCACCATAGAAGAACACAGGTGTAGTTAATAAGAGCAGCAGCCACGGGACAGGGATTATTGATGGGAGACTAAAACCAAAGAGCATGCTCCCCATAGGTGAGTATAATACTATAGGGATCGTCAATATCAGTGAGAAGAGGAATTTTCGTTTGATGTCTTTTTCCATCAGTTTGGCCATTTCCCTGCCGGCAAGGCCTGTATGCTCCATTCCCATTGTCATGGTCATGCTCGCCTTGAAACTTTCCCAGGAGGTCATCTTCAATTGATCTTCATGATAAGAAAAGGGAGATTCTTCATCTCCCGCTTTGACAAGCTTGGTGCCGTCCATGGTGCATTTGCCAGGCTTGTCATAGGTCATCCCGCATTTTGGGCATCTATATTTGGCCATCCTAGCACCTCTCTTTTAGTCTATATTCTCATTTTTCTTTATGCGATTAGGATTATAAAATCTCGTGTTAAGCGTAGAGCCCAATCCCCTATTTTATCAACAGAATAATTTAGTGGTGCTCATGATCGCCGTCTTTCTTCTCGCCCTTTTTGTCATCGTGATGGCATGATTTCCCTATCATTAGGAGGTGCGCGCCTACCACTAGGACTATCAACAGCACCCCGGTATAGTTGCTCTTTATCCCTATTGCAGGTAAGATTGATACTATGATCAGTGGGATAGCGCAGGCTAGCGCCATCCACCACATATGGTTAGCATGGTCGTTTTTCATATTTTTTACACACCTCGTTGGTAAGGATCATCCCTGTTTCGTATATCCGAAAAAATCATTTATCAAGCCTCTTATATTTGAGCAGCAACGAATTTGTGACTACGCTCACCGAACTAAGAGCCATCGCTCCGCCTGCGATGATAGGCGATAAGAGCCATCCTGTGGAATAATAAAAAGCTCCTGCTGCCACTGGGATTCCAAGCACGTTGTAGATGAATGCCCAAAAGAGATTCTGCTTGATCTTTCGCATGGTAAGGCGTGACAGCTTGATCGCCTTTGCCACATCGCGCAGATCATTTTTCATCAGCACGATGTTTCCGGATTCCATTGCGACATCGGTGCCAGAGCCCATGGCGATGCCTATATCAGCTTGCGCAAGCGCAGGTGAGTCATTTATCCCGTCTCCTACCATTGCGACTTTATACTTTCCTCCATCTTGGAGTTTCTTGACATAATTCGCTTTGTCTTCAGGCAGCACTTCGGCAAAGACGTGGTGTATCCCTGCTTGTTTTGCGATGGCATTAGCTGTGCGTTGATTATCTCCTGTGATCATATACACATGGATGCCCATTTTGCGCAAGCCTTCAACAGCTTGTGGTGAGGTCTCTTTCATGACATCAGCCACAGCGACTATTCCCATTATCTCTTTTTGGGTGCATAGCACCATTGCAGTCTTTCCTTGGCTCTCTAATTCATGCATCTTGTCTTCCATGGTTTTTGTGATGGTCAGATTCTGTTTGGACACGAGTTTAGCGTTTCCAAAACTATACTTCTCTTTGCCAAGTGTTGCTTTGATCCCAAATCCAGGGACAGCTTCGAAGTGCGAGGGTTCATGCAATTTCATCTTTTTTTCTTTAGCCCGCTCTACGATTGCTTTGGCTAGGGGGTGTTCTGATCCCTGCTCTATGCTTGCACATAACGAAAGGATGCTCTCTTCAGAATGTTTGCCAAAGGCGACTATATCTGTCACGGCAGGTTCTCCTTTGGTGATGGTCCCTGTCTTATCAAACACCACATAATTGAGCTTGTGTGCGCTCTCAAGCGCGTCTCCACCTTTGATGAGTATCCCGTATTTCGCGCCAAGACCTGTTCCTACCATGATAGAGGTGGGAGTAGCTAGGCCTAACGCGCATGGACATGCTATCACGAGCACAGAGACTGCGATCACGATAGCGAACCCTAATCCAAGGGTGGTGAAATAGTACCAATAGATGAAAGTCAGCGCAGCGATTGCTATCACTGCAGGTACAAAATAAGAGGAGATCACATCAGCGAATCTCTGGATTGGCGCCTTTTTCCCTTGAGCCTCTTCTATTAATTTGATGATGCGCGCAAGTGTGGTATTGGCTCCTACTTTAGTGGCCGTGAATCTGACACTCCCTTGTTTGTTTATAGTCCCACCAATCACTGCATCACCTATCTTCTTTCCGACAGGCATGCTCTCTCCTGTGATCATACTCTCATCGATACTGGTAGTCCCTGACACAATCTCGCCATCGACAGGAATCTTCTCTCCAGGCCGTACCATGACGATATCACCAAGTTGAACTTGATCGATTGGTATCTGTATCTCTTTGCCATTACGTATAACCGTAGCATTCTTAGGCGTCAAACCCATCAGTTTCTTGATGGCTTCGCTGGTCTTGCCTTTCGCTATCATCTCAAGCATCTTTCCCATCAGGATCAATGTGATGATAGTTGACGCCGCTTCGAAATACTGGCCGGTCTGTTCTACTGCGAAAAAGACCACCCATAGGCTGTATAGATAGGCCGCTGTTGTGCCCATCACGATAAGTGTGTCCATATTTGATGTCTTGTTCTTGAGCGCAGCCCAGGCTCCTTTGTAGAATCTTGCCCCGACCACAAACTGCACGGGTGTAGCAAGCGCGAATAGCAACAACATTGCCATTGGGATCTCGTAACCTGTGAAGAATATCCCATCTCTCATAAACATCATCCCGATGATAAGTGCAGGGATAGAGAAGATCAAACTGATATTGAATATCCTTTGGATGTCTTCCAGGTCTTTTTTCTCACGTTGTTCCTTGATCTGGTGAGGATCCATTTTCATCTTTGGACTTTCAGGCATGACCTCCATCGAAGGGACTGTCTGGATATTAGGAGCAGGTGCGCCGACAGCTGATGGCGTGAGAGGTATAGGCTCATAGCCTCTGCCCTTGATAGCCTTGAGCATATCATCAACAGTGGCCATCTGAGGATCATAAGTGACAGAAGCTTGTTCCGTGGAATAATTGACATTAGCTTCTTGCACCCCACGGACTTTCTTGAGCGTCCTCTCTATTATCGTACTGCAGCTTGCGCAGTGCATCCCTCCGATAGATATCTGGATTTGTGCCATTTTAGTTTCTCCGTGATAAGTGGCTCGCATAGAACGCAGTTAACGCAAGGACCACTAATCCAAGCACGATCCATATGATGAGCGTGTCGTAGCCCAAGTCCATGTAGTAATTCCTGTTTGTGATAGTGTAAGGCAATGTCTTGCTGATGGTCACTTCTTTATTATTCTGATCCTTGTAGGACAATCTTACTGGGATAGAGATGTTTAATTCGTTTGGGAGCAGCATGAACATCCCTTCTTTGGATTCCCCAGGTTCTAGAGTGCCAAGATAGACTTCTCTTGGCGCAGAGAGCAGCTTGAATGCATCTGTGTCGGTTAGATCGAGCGTCGCATACCTAAGAGAGGTCTGCCCCCTATTTGCGATTGTGATTTTCACGTCGCCGGCAAGTCCTTTTGTGCGCAAGCTGGATTCTTTGATTTCGATGAATATGTCTGGCTTCATGTTTATTACGACAGGCACTTTTTCTTCTGTTTCAAATCCTTTGCCAGAGGCATCGGTGTATTCTATATTGATTGGGATTAGGTATGTTCCGCTTTTGACGTCGGGCAGCACCCTGAAATTGACCTCGATTGCTCTTTGTTCTCCCGAGTATATGTTTGGTATGATTGGAGCGATTGTGGTGGCTACAAATAGGGGTATCGTTTCTTTAGAGGGTGATTTTTTCTCTTGGGTTGCGTCCATCGGATCCGCGATCACAGCTGGAGTGATATCTTCGTAAGACTCCCATAGTTCAGCATGGACATTTCTCATCTCTCCTTCAGAGTCTAGTATTGTTACGCTGATTGTTCAGTTCG
>CAYHWL010000103.1:0-1318 GCA_964359785.1 uncultured Methanosarcinales archaeon
GGAGTGGCAGGAAACAGGACAAGCATGTGCCTTGTGCCGCTCATAGGCGCGGCAGGACTATCCATGCCAAAGACAAGCTCACGATCCATCACAAGCCCCGCAGGCACAGCTGACGCGATGGAAGTGCTTGCGCCAGTCACATTCCCCGTGGCCAAGATGGAATCCATCGCACGCAAAGTAGGAGTGTTCCTGGTCTGGGGCGGCGGAGCGAACCTTGCAAGCGCAGACGACAAACTCATCAAGGTACGAAACGCATTATCACTCGATCCTGAAGGGATGCTGCTTGCCAGCATACTAGCAAAGAAGGCCGCGGTGCACGCGACCCATGTCCTAATCGACATACCAGTCGGGCCGCATACAAAGATAAGGACGCATGCCCAAGCGATGCACCTCAAAAGACACTTTGTCGCTCTTGGAAGACTGCTTGGCATGAAATGCCATGTCATCATCACTGACGGAACACAGCCAATCGGCAAGGGAATAGGTCCTGCGCTTGAAGCTAGAGACGCGCTCTATATCTTGAAACGGGATCCAAGACGTCCGCTTGACCTTGAGAAAAAAGTGCTCATGATGGCCGCTATCCTTCTTGAGATAGCCGGCAAGAAGAACCCCTCCAAATTGGCACGGGAACTGCTAGAGAATGGCGCCGCCTACGAGAAGATGCAGGAGATGATAAAAGCGCAAGGAGGAGACCCATTCGTGCAACCAGACAAGATCGCAGTCGGAGAATTCCAAAAAGATGTCGTAGCCACGCGCGATGGGGAAATCAAGGTGATCAACAACAGCATAATCTCACGCATCGCGAGGATAGCCGGAGCCCCAATCGATAGAGGGGCTGGGATATGCCTGCATAAACATGTCGGCGATAAGGTGCGGAGGGGAAAAGCGATATTCACGATACACGCACAATCTGCGGCAAAACTCGCCTTTGCCCTAGAGATAAGCCAAAAGACTCCGGCCGTAGAGATAAGATAAGAACAGAAAAAACTCACCAGGCGCCGCTTTCTGGATAGTTGAGATTCTGGGTGTAGATATCCCCTGTCAATCCCACATATCGACGTTGCATCGCCTCATGATAACATTCCATCACATTATTGCACCTGTCTAGAGGCATGACCACATCTAGTATTTTCGCAAGTAATTTCGCATCATAAGGGATTTCGTGGTGCATGATCCTCTCGGCAAGTGTCGTCATCTCGTGGACCTTGGATTCGTCTGTCATGATATGAGGGTGTAAATTGGAGGATAAAAGAGTTGTGAAAAAGACGCGGCCACCCGGATTAGTCTGCGGCTGATGCCTTAGACTTTCCAAAGTCAC
>CAYHWL010000103.1:1418-5343 GCA_964359785.1 uncultured Methanosarcinales archaeon
AACCGGGATACAATCGGTTCAAATCTGGAGAATAATAGACGCGGCCACCCGGATTAGTCTGCGGCTGATGCCTTAGACTTTCCAAAGTCACTGTGGTGACATTTGGAATGAACCGGGATACAATCGGTTCAAATCTGGAGAATAATAGACGCGGCCACCCGGATTTGAACCGGGAGATCCCGAAGGAAAGCAGCTCTCAAGGCTGCCGCAGTACCGGGTTGTGCCATGGCCGCACAAAGGAATTGTCCTCTGCCAACAAAAGGCAATTAGACGCTGGTTTATTAGATTACCCCTTACCTTTATAAAGTACCCCTCACCTAGTAGTATCAGTATACCCTTGAATGTCAATTCAATCGTATAACTAAACGTAAGAATACGAAACGAGGAATGAGTAAAACATGGGATTCCAAGGAAGAGATTTTGGACCAAGAACAATGCACAAGGCGACATGCAGCGAGTGCCAGAAAGAATGTGAAGTGCCTTTCAAGCCTACCGAAGGCAAGCCAGTCTATTGCAGAGACTGCTTCCAAAAGCACAAGAAATTCTAAGTTCTAATCCTTATTTTTTATTTTTTTATATCAGTATTCTTAAATACCCTAGAATGCGGCATAATCTTGAGGTGAATCTTAATGGCAAAGAAAATGATGGATTCAGGAGCATGCTGCCTATGCAAATGCCACTCGAGCGCAAAATGGCTCAAGACACTGGCATTATTATTGCTTGGAGCATACGGTCTATATGTCGCGAATTTCGAGGCATGGATGTACATGGTGTATTGGGTGCTTGTCGTGGTAGGCGCGATGAAAGCGGCTGTCCACCTATGCAAGTGCTGTTGTGAGTAAAGATTATATCCTAGACTTGTTTTCTTTTCATTTATGAGAACTGCTCTAGTTTTATCACTGTTGCTTTTATTAGCCGCCTGCCAGACGCAGATAATCACCAGTGACCCAGCCAAGGCCGTTATCCTACCTGCGCAAATAAGGAACCCGGCACAACCAATGGATCTAGTCCCCCATTTTGGTGAGATAACAATAAAGACCGTCGATGGTCTCAATATCAGCGGGACGCTATATGGCAATGAAAGCCGGGATGGCATCGTCATGGTACATCAGATGGGAAAAGACCGGGAATCCTGGAAGCCGATCATCCACAAGCTCAAGAACAAGTACAAGATATTGACCATCGACTTGCGCGGCCATGGGAAAAGCCAAGGGGATATCACCAAATTCACAGACGGAGATTACCAAAAGTTCCCAAACGATGTGCAGGCCGCCGCGTTTTATCTTAAACGGATAGGTGTCAAGAATATAGCCATTGTAGGCGCCAGCATAGGCGCCAACGCGGCATTGCAGTATGCCGTGAAGGATGAGAATGTCAGCACCCTTGTTTTGCTTTCTCCCGGAATACAGTATCATGGGATCGACAGCATCAAACCAGCCACGAGATACTCAAACGCCATGTTGCTTGTGAGCGGCAACGCGGACAAATACTCCACTTCGACAGTGAACACGCTCCGATATGCGCATCCAAACGCCAAACTAGTAACCTACTCCACAAGCGCGCATGGGACAGAGATATTTGGCCGAAATGTCGGACTTGAAGACGAAATATACTCATGGTTAGACACGCATCTTGGATAAGTCAGACCATACGAAAACCAGCCTGCGGCTCCTCCTCAACCTGGTTGATCTTCACTGCCAAAACCCTCGCTGTCGGAGGGCCTATTCTTGCCCAATCGATGAACTGGTCCACATTCTGTTTTGGACCCTGTATAAGAATCTCCACAGTGCCATCTGGATTGTTCTTGGCATAGCCTCGCACAAGGAGCCTCGCGGCCGCCCTAAAAGCGCCGGCACGGAAACCGACACCCTGGACATCCCCTGAAATAATAAGTTGATACGAAAGCATCTTTAGTCTAGCAATTTGGAGATCACATCGGCTTTTGTGATGATCCCCAAGAGCACTCCTTCCTCCACCACAAGCACAGCAGGATAATGCAAGAGCATTGTCATCACAGCTTGACAAGGCGATGACGGATCGACAAGAGGAGGACAGGCCGCCATCGTCTCTCTCACGGTCTTTGCCTTCTTCTTTTTTTGGACGCTGGATAAAAGGGTATCTTCTGTCACGATACCCACCAATTTGTCTTTCTCGATCACTGGAATCTGGCTTATCTTGTGGGCATGCATAGTTGCGGCGGCTTTGCCTAAAGATTCATGCGCGTCAATCATGATAACATCCTTGCTCATGAGTTCACTTGCGCAAGGCTGGGCATGCTTTGCCATGCGCTCCAGCTCATCAAGGATGTGCTTGCCTTTCGAGAAAGACGGCTCAATCCTGCCAGTCTCAAGCTTCGCGATCAAGCTTTGCGAGACACCGAATCTCTTCGCCAGATCTTCCTGGGTCAAATCAAGCTTCTTCCGAATCAATCTTACATTCGACAATGAATTCATTTAGACGCCTCCCTGCATAATTCACACATCAACTGACCTTGCAATGGCATCAGTTCATCATCATAATTGCCGCAAGCCTGGCAGATGCCTTCTCTTGGCTTCAAGATATGAGTGAGCTTGGATTCCTCTTCGGCAATGGTGATCTTGTCCACCAAAATCTCGAATAATTGAGGCTGGATCTTGAGGATATCTTTTATCGTCAAGAGGCCAATTAGTTTTTTGCCTTCTATAACCGGAAGATGGCGGATATCATGGTCTTTCATGACATGGACTGCCTCGAAGATATCGACTCCTGGCTTGATCGTGATGATCTCTTGGACCATGACGTCTTTGGCGACGCTTTTTTTTGGATCGAGGCCTTCTGCGATAGCTTTTCTCACAAGGTCGCGTTCCGTGATGATACCTGCCAGACTCTCTCCTGTTTTGATGATAAGCGAGCCGACATGCTTCTCTTTCATGAGCTTTGCGCAATCCGACACAGTAGAATCCAATCCGACATAGACCGGAAGCCTAGTCATCGCATCACCGACTTTTATCCCTGTCTCCATCGAGATGGAGGGAGAAAATAGACGTTTTAAATGTTACGAGTCATTTTTTCTTGTATAACATGACCTGGTTCATCAGCCTCAAAAAAAGATCGATAGTGTCTCTTGCGCCTTCAAGATCAGAGAATTTGGCGAAGCTAATCCCAGTTGGGACTGTCTTTAGATGGCTCGCGGGAACCCGTGAGGGGTATATCGCCAAGACATTGACAAAATAGCATAACGCAGTCGATACACAATATCCCACATAGGGCGTAGGGGGCCCCATATCAGCGATGAGCACATCACATAAGACGATCTTCTCAAGGTCTTCTTTCGAGGGCCAATCACTGATCCGGGGTATGGGTTCTTCGCTTATAATCACATTGTGGTTAGACTGGAGGTATTTGATAATAGGCAATCTCCACATTAGCTCAGATATTCCATCCTGTCTTGGGATCGCATAGAAAATGTCCATCTTACGTTGTAGAATTCTTATAAATAAAAAGGTGAGTGAGAAAAAGAATAAGAGAAAAAAATCAGGCCCTATGCCCTATTGACAAGCACTTCGCAGTCCTTACCCCAGATCTTCTTGATATCCTCGAAAATCGGGCTCTTGAGATAGACAGCTTTTGGGATCTCGACTTTCATCAAGGCCTTCTCCATCTCCTCGAAATCGGAGTCTTGGACTGGACCAAGAGAACCGTCGCTTTTCACCGCGGCCTTTGAGATCTGCTTGTCCTGTGCATCAAGGTCGTGGATGATGAATGCCAGATCATCCAAGATGAGGATTTCGCCATACTTGCTTCCTGATTTGACCCTGATCTTGGCGCGTTCGATCTCCTTGAACTTCCTGCGTTGGACATACTCCACCAAGAATCGGATAAGCTCATGCGAGTCTTTCCTCACCTTTGTGACCTCTATATCCGTTAGCTTGCCATTGTCGTAGTC
>CAYHWL010000104.1:0-5295 GCA_964359785.1 uncultured Methanosarcinales archaeon
ATCGGTTCCCCTCTCACTCCGCCGCCATATGTCTTGGTGAAATAGTCGAATATCTCCTGGTCTGCCCGGAATATGTTTTGTTTTAACGTCTCATAGTTCTTCTGTGTATTGACCCCGACTAACCCATCCACTCCAAGGGCTGTCATAAATCGGACAGTCTGGGACACATCCCCGAAATTTCCCAATTTGACGAATATCGGCACTTTACGTCCAGTCTGTCCTTGATAGGCATCTCTTGCGCAAATTAGCCCCCCCAATCTAGCTTCCAATACATCATTTCCCGCGTCATGGTGGACATTCGGACAGCTCTCATTGATCTCAAGGAAATCGACATGAGGTATCAGTTTCTTCAAGCATTCCACAGTGCCTTCCAATTGCGCCTTGCCTTTCTGTTTTGGATGCGCCATGATACTTCCCCCGATCGGAAAAGGGATGGGTTGGCATTCATCTTTGAATCTCTCGATATTCCGCACGACATTATCGACTCCTTTGCTTGGCAGGCCCAAGTAATTGACGGCGCCATGCGAGGCAGGTAAAGGTGTCCATGGATTGACTTTCAGATACGAACTCAAATAGTTCCCCTCATTTGGTTCGTTGAATGTCGTTCCGACGATCGCGAACCCTGCCCCCATCGCGTAGTTTAGCCAGAGCAATTCCCCCTCTTTATCGTATCCTGCGGAGTTTCCAAGATCATTGCTAAAATATATCGGGCCGATTTTCCTGGAAAATACCACCCCTGGCGCAAGAGACCTTTCTATGGATAAGAGCTTGAGCATCGGGCTTCTGGCCATTGAATAGAGCGCCACAAATGCTTTTGCTGGCAGCAATTGAGAAAGACTCGAGCGGTTCATTCCATCAAGATGCATCAATTTCTCTCCAATCACCATAGGTTGCGGGATTTCCAGCTCCTATAAATAAATTGCTAAATGAGAAGAATAAGTCTTAAATAATACTGACGATATTCCAGTAATAATCGAATGGGGGAATCTCAAAATGGACAAACCAGTCAGTATCAGATCATATCTAAAATCAATCAATAACATAGTCTTGCCAGAACCTTGGTCTCCAATCACCCGTGAGTTCGTCAAATATGTCCTGGGTGCACACTCGTGGTATAAAGGGCCAAATGGTGGAACTGGTAAGGTCGGGTTTATGGTTTTCAACTTCTATGTCGGTCCAGGGCCTCTGATTGAATCTAAAGGCGGCATAAATGAAATACGCTACGAAAAATTCCAGAATCTCAAATATGGAGCCCCAAGCACGGTATTCGATGTGAAACATAGGATCCCAAGAGAGGTATACGATGCAGGTCAATCGATTGTCCCATTTGCGGCATACACCTCCGATGAATCGCAAGCGATCATGGTAGGAACAATCGCAAGGATGCTCTTTGCGATCACCCAGTACAGGGAACGACATCCGTCTTTGCGTAAAGGACAAGAATCAATAGAATCCAAGATAAATACAGATTTCCATGCACGTTATTCGATATGAAACATGGGATCCCACGAGAGATATACGATGCAGGCCAGTCTACTGTCCCCTTTGCAACGTATTCCTTCGATGAATCACAAGGGATCATAATGTCAACAATAGCCAGGATGCTTCATGCAATAACCGAATATAGGAAAAGGCATTCGTGCCGATTTCGGGACTAATGTTAATCCGTTAAAAAAATTCTTTATCAAAGCAATTATCGCACATTCCGTTGTGCCAATCTTTGTTATGCGCTGAAATTTTGGTCTTGCATTTTGAACAGTTGAAATCCATCTCTTCATTATGTTTCATATCAAACGTTCGCATCCTAATTTTCATATCATTTTGGCTTATGGTTTCGGCGTATACGCCATCTGACCAGATACTCTCTTCTTCAATATCTTTTCCGTTGAGTGTTTTTTGGACCATTATATTCGACACCTACCTATTTTTATGCGCGGCCTGAACTGAAAATTCCAGTTTTTCAGCAATCTTTTTTTCTTATCACTTGGATTGTGTGCAAACTAAGATTTTCGCGGTTTGCACATGATGCCATTTCCATCCCTTCTTCCTACTTCTTCTTCAACTGCACGATGACGTCCACCGGATATGGATCCATTCCATTCCCAAGCGCATGGTAATAGCTCAACCAGTCGCCCAAATGGATAGCAGTGAACAATTTTACTAGTGTACTGACACCTTTCAAATTGATCTCCATGACTTCGACGCCTTTAGCCTTGATTATATCCCTTGTCCTGTCCATCTGCGCAGCGAGTTGCCGATTATCTTTCTCATCTCGAAGAAGGAATACATACCACTCCCCTCGTTTCAAAGTATAACCTACGATCTCGTTGTGGCAAAGCTCTGAGAACACATTCCAAAATGCGTGCACTTTGGCGTTTTCATTGAACTCGTCTTTCCATCGTACTGCGGCAGTCACCAACCGAGGTGAAGCGTATATCAAAGGTGTCTTATCTCGTAATTTCCCGGCCAATTGTTCAGCTTTGGCCTGCAGTCCTGGCTGTGATATGACAGATATTGCGTCTCGCACCTCTTTTATCTTGCCTTTCACCAAGCCGGCATTTTCCAGTATGACGATCATAGGCACAAACAGGTACCCAAGAGCGGCGCGAGGAGGAAAATCACGTGGGATAGACACATATGGTATCTTGTATTCAGAGCTAAACTCTCGTAATTTCCCGCCGCTAGTGATTGAGACGATGAAGCATTTCTTCTTCTGTGCATCTGAAAAAGCGGCCAATGTCTCTTGTGTATCGCCAGAATAGGAGACGCAAAAGACAAGCGTCTTGGCATCCGCCCATGCAGGTAATTTGTAATCTTTGACCACAGACACAGGCATTTTCTCCTCTGCCATCACAGACACAAGCACATCCCCCGCGATCCCAGAGCCTCCCATTCCCACGACAATGATCTTCTCTATCCCTTTTGGCAGTTTTACATTGCCTCCAAGTTCAAGGGCGCTGGCGAGTTGGTTGGAGAAATCAGATATCAGGTGTTTGTAGTTGTGTGGGTCTGGCATAATCCCAAAAGAATAAAACTAGTATATAAAATGTTCTCGGCCTACTTCCCGTATTTGGTGGCTACATAATCTATTATCATACCATATACGATGCCGGCGAAAAACCCTGTGGTATCCCGCAGGCCAGTATCGACATACCATAACCCGCTAATCAATAGCCCGATCACAGCGCCCCTATGCACAGGATTCTTCGTCTTTCCAAAGACCCCTATCACAAAGCCCATGAGGATGCGGTTCAAGAAGGCGGATAGCAAGAACAGCTCATTGCCAGAGTATCCCAGTCTATATCCTATCCCGATGATGCACAGCCCTCCAAGCAAGGCTCCAGTGGCGGTGCTGACTATCATCCGAGGTTGTTTCATCTACTAAGTCTATGTATCACCCTATTAATACATTCCGCTAGTATACTTTAAAAGGGACCTGCAGAACAGTAGTCCGATGCAATACAAATCATTCACTCTTGACAAGTTCCAGGAGGATGCGGTGAATGCGATTGAATCCAATCACTCTGTTCTAGTCTCCGCCCCTACAGGAAGTGGCAAGACTCTCATAGCCGACTACATCATAGACCGTGATATCAAGAACCAGAAATGCGTCATCTACACAGCGCCCATCAAAGCCCTCTCAAATCAGAAATATAGGGATTTCTGTAAAGATTACGGTCATGAGAACGTGGGTATCCTCACAGGGGATGTAGTCATAAATCCAAACGGCACAGTTCTTGTCATGACCACCGAAGTCTACCGGAACATGGTCCTAGTCAACGACCCCCTGATAGAGAACGTCTCTTATGTCATCTTCGATGAGATCCACTTCATCTCTGATCCTGACCGGGGTCACATCTGGGAGGAATCGATAATTTTCTCTCCAAAACATATTCGTATGTTATTCTTATCAGCCACTATCCCAAATGCAGAGCAGTTTGCCAGATGGGTGGAATTGGTCAAAGGCCACCCAGTCATCATCGTCCATCATGAGAAGCGTCCAGTCCCCCTAGCATCCCTATTCTTCGACGTGGACAAGGGTATCACCACCTTGGCAGAGATCAAAAAACAAATCGAGCTGGACCGCATCCCAGACTATAATCATCAGATGTCCAAGAAGCATCGGCACAAGGACAGATGGATCAAGGCGCCTACTCATCTTGATCTCATCCAAGACATTAAGGCTGATGGTCTTCTTCCTTGCATCTATTTCACGTTTAGCAGGGCGAGCACAGTTGAAAAAGCGAAACAATGCGCAGAGAAGCATGATTTTCTGAATCCGCAGGAACGCCATCACGTCGTCTCTTTTGTCCAAGACGCCTTAGAGAACGCAGATCCTCAGATCAAGCATCTTGATTCGACCAAACTCTTAAGGGAAGTCCTCTCTAAAGGCGTCGGCGTGCACAATGCAGGGCTCTTGCCTAAACTAAAAGATATCGTAGAGCAACTTTTCGCCCTGGGTCTCATCAAAGTCCTCTACGCGACAGAGACTTTTGCTGTGGGGATCAACATGCCAGCGAAAGCCGTGTGTTTTGATACTTTAGAGAAGTTTGATGGCAGAGGTTTTAGATATCTCAACAGCAAAGAATATTTCCAATTGGCAGGCCGTGCAGGCAGGAGAGGTATCGACAAGGAAGGCAAGGCAATCGCCATGATAAACAGGAAATTCGCTGATGTGAAGAAGATCCATCATATCACAAGCAAAGATACAGAACCGCTAAAGAGCCAGTTCAAACTAAGCACAAACACTATCTTGAACATGGTCCACAGGCATAAGGAGGAGCAGATCGATGTCATCTTAAGATCAAGTTTTGAGTTCTATCAAAAATATGGCCCAAGGGCTTTCCATGAGAAAAGGAATCCCTACAAAGACTTGTTCGAAAAAAAGAGGAAGACCCTGGAGAAGATGGGTTACCTCCAAGACTTCGCGCTCACAGAAAAAGGCAAATTCGCGGCGGAGATCTTTTTCGAGGAGCTTCTCATCACAGAGATATTCTTCGAGCCTTTGTGGAAGGAGTTCGATGACTTCCAGACGCTAGTCTTGCTAGCCACTCTGCTCTACGAGCCAAAACGTGCGGATAAGTTCTACAACGAGAAGGTCCATGTCCCAGCGGCAGGTATGATCAAAAGAAAGCTCCAGGATCACCCAGTATTCAAGAAGCGGGCCCACCTGGATAGATTAGAAAGACTAGCTCCCATCCTCCAAATGTGGTATAATGATCCGAATCTTCCAAACATCATGGAGCAGACCAATCTCTTGGAAGGCGACATCATCCGTTTCTTCAGACAGATCAT
>CAYHWL010000105.1:0-5101 GCA_964359785.1 uncultured Methanosarcinales archaeon
ATGCGTGAAATCCCCAGTGCCGACAAGCCCAAGTCCTTTTATCCGTGCATATTTATCGATCGATGAGAAACTTAGCTCCTTGGAGGTCCCGCGGCTATATGGCCCATGCATATGGAGGTCTGCTATGATGTGCATGACCCCAATCGCTCAAACGTGCATTTAATCCTTTTGAAAATATTAGAATCGTCTTCTGTGGAAATTCGCTTTGCCTTTGAAACTCCTGTGGTTGCCGCCTTGGCTTTTTGGTGCGGGTCTTGCCGCGCTTCCAATTGCGTTCATTGCGTGTTCTGAATGGTAATCATGCTTCACGACCTCTATCTTGAGCCGGATCAGGCGTTCTATCGACCTCAAGAAGTCTCTTTCATCTGCGGAACAAAATGAGTATGCGGTGCCTTCTGTCCCAGCTCTTGCCGTCCTCCCTATGCGATGCACATAGCTTTCAGGTTCGTTTGGCAGTTCATAGTTGATGACATGACTGATGTTGTCGATATCGATCCCACGGGCCGCGATGTCTGTGGCGACAAGCACTTGCGCCCTTCCATTTTTGAAATTCAAAAGCGCTTGTGTCCTTGCGCCTTGGCTTTTATTCCCATGTATGGCGAATGTGCTTATCTTGTGGGCGCATAGGAATGCCGCGACTTTGTTCGCTTTGTGTTTTGTCCTGGTAAAGACAAGGACGCGGGTGAGATGCCTCTGTGACAATAGATCCAACAGCAGTTTCTCTTTTGCGCCAGAATCCACAAAGAACACGCATTGTTTTATCCTCTCGACAGTGGTCGATTGGGGCGCCGCTTCTACGCGGACAGGATTACATAGCAATTGGTGCGCAAGCGCGCTCACTTGTGGCGGCATGGTGGCGGAGAAGAATAGTGATTGTTTCTTTTGAGGCAGTTTAGAGATGATCTTTTTGATGTCATTGATAAATCCCATATCAAGCATCCTGTCGGCTTCATCTAGGACAAAAAACTCTATATCCCGTAGGTTGACGTGGCCTTGGTTCATCAGGTCAAGAAGCCTTCCAGGTGTGGCGACTACTATGTCCACTCCCCGATGCAATGCGCTCACTTGCGGCCCTTGTCCTACTCCTCCGAAGATGACTGTGTGTTTGAAGTGCATGAATTCTCCATATGCGGAGAAGCTACTACCTATCTGTGCGGCGAGTTCTCGTGTTGGCGCAAGGACAAGCGTCCTCAAAGCCCTATGAGGTCTCTGGTTCATCCTCTGCAAGATTGGAAGGACAAACGCGGCCGTCTTGCCTGTTCCGGTTTGGGCGATCCCGATAAGGTCCTTTCCTTGCAATAGGTCAGGGATTGCTTTCTTCTGGATAGGGGTGGGTGTCGTGTATCCTTGCTTCACAAGCGCGTTTAGGAGCGGGTCGATGAGATTTAGCTGTTGGAATGACATGTTCTTAGTGTTATTCTCGTTTATAATGTCCTCCCCTTTTAAAGGGATGTGTTTAAGGTGCCAATTTATGATGTCTTTATCTGTTCTTGACCGCGTAGACTTCCGCAGGATTGTTTTCCCTCACGGATCCCAATAATTTGTCCCCATAAGTCGCCATGAAAACGAATCCGAGGATGAAACATAACATCAGTTTTTTGCTTTCGTGTGGATCTATTTGATTCATAGTTCTTGTGGCAGTGTAGACCTCCCGGGTATTATGCGCCTCCCGGGTTTTTCCTTCAAGTTCATCGAAATGTGCGCGTTGATTGACAAACTCTTGGATGACTTCGCGATCGTCCATCTCTTCGATGTACGAGAATTCATAAGGATATTCCCCAAACACGGTGTCATTTGTCGTTTCCATGTAGAAGTGTTCTGGCACATAGACATTGACCCCCGTATGAGGCACTATACCATTCATCATCTTGACGATTTTTGACTCTATTCCAAGATTCCGGCATAAGACCAAGGCGAGCAGGCTTTTGTCAAAACACGTGCCCATCCCATCCTCAAGTGTCTCTATAGGATATCGGTACCTGCGTTCTTCCGTGAAATCGTATGCGATCTCTTTGGCGACATACTGATGTATGGCATATGCTATGTCATGTTGGGTATCCTGGTTTCTCGCCAAGCGTCTAGTCAGTTCATCTATGCTTCGCGTGGAGGTGAGCAAAGCTCTAGGCGTCTCATTGCGTATCACTTTGTGGGTCGCATCGATTATTTGGTTGTTCATGCCGATTCTGTATTTTCTGTTTTTGATTACTGTTTCCAATAGATTATGGGAATTATCCTGATAAATCCGGGATTACCCAACATTAACCCAAAAAATTTCCGACTAATCCCGCTAAATCCAGAACCATCCTAAATATTCCCAAGACATTCCGGCATGGTCTCACTCATTCCCTGTTTCCAATCGACGAGAAAACAATAAGGCCGTGATTCTTCCAATCAATTCTTTGCCGATAATCTTTTATCTCGCGACAATCAAAAGAAATCCATGTGTTACAAGAAAATCACCTATGCGCTTGTCATTGTTGCATGGCTGTTTAGCATCCTCTCATTTGCTTATATGCCTGATGTGATGGTGTCCCATTGGGATTCGTTTGGCAATGCGAATGGGAGTATGCCAAAGATTTTGGGCGTCTTGATGATGCCTATCCTCTCTGTCCTGCTTCTGCTCCTCCTCAAGTTCCTCCCGAGGATGGATCCGCTCTACAAGAACATCCAGACATTCAAGGAGGATTTCGAGCGTTTTATCGCATCGCTTATGGGTTTCCTTTTGTTCGTATACATCTTGACGCTTATCTGGAACCTTGGAGTGAGGTTTAATCTAGTACGGTTCTTGGCCGTTGATTTTGCTTTCCTGCTCTATGAACTGTCTGTCTTATTGCCAAAGACGAAAAGGAATTATACCATCGGCATCCGCACGCCTTGGACTTTGGCAGACGATAGAGTATGGCAGAAGACACACGTCCTTGGGGAAAAAGTGTTCCGTATCCTTGCCGTGTTAAGCCTATTTGGAATGTTGTTTCCGCACAACCTTTTATGGTTCTTGGCCCCGATGATAATAGCGGTGTTATTCCTGTTCTTCTACGGCTGCTTCATATTCAAGAGATAATTACTTCGGGATAAGTTTCTCTAACGACCGGAGCAGCGTAAGAGGCGCTACAGGTCTATCAACGGACAAAGTATTGCCTATCTTCTCGATATCACAAAGGTAATCTACAAGAAGCAAAATTGGCACTTCGTTGTTCTCCGAGCGGATTGACTGATACAATTGCATGTCCGCCGGGTCGTTTATCCCTATCATCACGCAAGAGATGTTGTCCCGATTTGCCCTATATGACATAAGGGCATGTGATGGACTGTGTTGATTGAGAATCTGATAACCCCCTTTTTGGACCATCCTTCCAAGCAGATTCGCCATGTTATCTTCTTCACAGATCAGGATCTTTTTTGGCGGCGGACATGATGGCAGTTGGACTATTGTTCTGGTGCCTTCTAGAGTGCTGTCGATTGCCAGACTGCCGTGATAGAATTTGATTATTCCTCTTGCAGCCGAAAGCCCAAGGCCGATTGCGCTTGCCATACCTTTAGTCGTGTAAAAAGGCAAAGTCAACCGATGCATGACATCATCAGGTATCTGCCCGCCGTCATTTGAGATATTTACTATCGCGTTATCCTTGTCTGCATAAGTCTGTATTGATACGGTGCCATCTGGATTTATGGCTTCCAGATTATTCTTGATGATATTGCGCAGCGCTTTGCTGATATATGTTGGATCGGCTTTGATGAAGATGCCGTTTTTTAGTTCATATGTGACACGCACTGATCCTAATTCCGCGAGCAGTGATTGGCTTGCCTTGACCGTCTCTTGGGTTAGATCCAAAGTGACATCCTTTCGTTGGTGTATCGATCCCACACAATGGAGTAGATCCTCTGCTATCCTTGCCATCCGTTCACTGGATTGTTGCATGGCTTCAATGCTTCCCTTGCCTTCTTCAGATAGTGAGTCCCCTTCGGCCAATAGACCCAGATTTCCGATGATGACTTGCAGAAGATTATTGTAATTATGGGCGACACCACCTATGATGGTGCGCATCGATTCTTCTTGCAATTCATAGAACGCGTCCCTTATTTTCCCTGCTGTCTCGTCTGGCAGGCTAGCCAGTATCTCCTCTAGTTTTTTCATGGAAGGTAGATGGGGGATACGTTTAAAAACTTGGGCATGGAGAAGCGAGGATGGATTACTATAATGATTTGGCCCCTTCTTATGACCGTCTTCATGGTGAGGAGCAGAAGCGTAAGATCGCTGTGATCTATGCAGAGATCTCTCCGCAGATCACGGAGAGGACTAGATTGCTAGATATTGGATCTGGCACTGGACTGTCCCTTGCTCCTTGGCACTGCCAGAAGGTTGGCATCGATCCTTCTCCTGAACTAGTCAAGATCGCCAAAGCCAAAGGTCTCCCTGTACAGTATGGCACTGCAGAGAACATCCCTTTCCCTGACCATTCTTTTGATGTCGTGATAAGCGTCACAAGCGCCCATCATTTCACGGAGAAGGGTTTTGAAGAGGCCAAACGTGTCGGCAAGGATCTGTTTGTCTTCTCGATACTCCAAAAAGGCCAGACTGCCACTCTAAAGAATATCAAACGTCATTTTCAGGTGAAAAAAGAGGTTTATGACGAGACGGATCTGATCTTGTTCTGTGTGCCTATCCGTTAGCTAATTCTATATCGATTACTTTCTCGAATTTAGCAAACGGCTGGTTTCCGACAAGCGGTATCCCATTGATGAAAAATGCTGGTGTGCCAGTCACTCCTGCGCTGGTGCCCGCGGCCAGGTCTTCAGAGACCGTCCTCTCCATCTCACCGCCATCAAGGCATTTGTTGAATCTTTGCGCATCCATGCCCATATCGCGGGCGTATGTCTTCAATTCCCCAAGCGATAACGCTTCCTGGTTGTTATAGAGCTTATCATGGTAGTCCCAGAATTTTCCTTGGGCGTTTGCGCATAGCGATGCCTCAGCGGCCTTCTGGGCGTTCTTGTGGAATGGCAATGGGAATTGGCGGAAGTAGACTTTCGCCTTTCCAGTATCGATGTATTTTGATTTAATCAAGGGGAATGTGTCTCGCTCAAAGATTCCGCAGTAGGG
>CAYHWL010000106.1:0-5076 GCA_964359785.1 uncultured Methanosarcinales archaeon
GCCTCGTTTGCCGGGTTTTTCTCCTCCGACATATGTTTCATCGACTTCAATTGCCCCGCTCAGCTTTTCCCTTTGAGTTACTTTATATTTTATCATTGCTTCCTCCTTTTTATGAGAAAGCAATATGCAGTATTTATTCGACATTACAAGCTTGACTTAACAGTAGCTTAAGTTCCAATTTTCTAAAATTTTTAACAAAGTACTGATTATTTTTCATAGATGAGGGGATCCGTAATTATTGGTATTTCAATCATTGCTACCTTGAGAGAGGATATTGACTTGCTGCTTCAATATCCTTGTAACAGAAAAAGCCAATCCCATAACAAGCCAAAAATAATAAGTGTACTGAAAATTATTCATGAGACCTTGTATAAGTAAAGAGAGAAATGCCGCGCTTATGCAATGAAGCAGCCATGGGAGCGAATCATCACGGTTTTTACGAATATCTATAGCAAGCCTTAAACCTACTTGTAAGATGAAGCCCGTAAAAATAATAAATCCAATTATACCCGTATCAAAAAGGATCGAGAAATAAGTACTATGCTCTTCTGGACTAGGTTTTATTATCGAAGAGGTTCCACCGAGCCCCGCTCCTATCCATGTACTTTTCAACACCTCAAAACCTTTTTCCCAATCCTTGATTCGTGACGTAAAAGAACCAACAAGCAAATTACCGCTACCTTTTGATGCCATCCTTTTGTCAGAGAGTATTGTGACATTTAACATGAAAACCGTAACAAGGATGACAACAGTTGCAGTACACCAGATTATCGCTTTTTTCCTGAGGTTTGGGTTAACTATAGATAGGAAGAACATTCCTGCAATAAAAGATACCATACCAACCTTGGAAGACATTATTATTATATCAAGAAGCAGAAAGAGCCACCAGAAGAAAAGAAAAACCAAAACAAATCTAGACCTAATGTATGGATACACTGCCGTAACCATGAATATAAAGAAGACTATAGTTGCACTCGCCAAGTTTGTGCTGGCAAATCCTCCAGCCCTTTTCTCTTCTACTACCTGATATAAGACAGCAGATACGTATGTATTATGAAATATTTCCTTATTGTATGAACCGCTAAAGTACTTAGAAAGGAAATTAGCGATACCCATAAAAAAACTAATGAAGACGAGAAATTTGATAGTTTTTATGAGACCTTCCTTGTCCGTTATGAATCTATGCATAATCACCATGAAGATTATGCCCATTAAAAGGTTTATGGCGAGCACGATACCGTATGATACATTCAAAGACCAGAAAAGTGTTACGATCCCCCATGATAGAAAAAAAAGAGGTAGAATATATGGATTTTCAGATATGACAACCCTAAGGGTAGAAGGGTAAGCCTTTAATGACATACCCTTTACGAGTACGACTAAAAAAGTAGCCAGTACAGGTATATGTGCGAATACTATAGATTTCTCTGCATTCATGACATTTATAGTAGTTCCGCTAAGTACAAGTGTATTCATATAGCCAACTAAGAAAGAGGTGGTAGGCACAAAGATAAGACAGATATAATATCCTACTTCGGGCATAATATAAATAAAACATATAAACAACAGACTGAAAAAGACAGCAAGGGCTAACATTGGTGAAAGCAAAAAAACCAATGCAAAAAGCACCGATGCCGTCATAAAAACTATATGAAGTTTCTTCAGACTGTATGCCTCGACCATTTTCTCAAGATTCATTGCTCTTCATCCCGCACTATTTGAGTACATTAACAAACAGGGGTGTATCATCATTAAGGGATAGTTCGAGTACACCTCCCTGTAGCTGTCTACTTTCTTCTCTAAAGGCGGTATTATAATCCAGTACATCCCCTCCGAGGTTCTTTGAGGGCACAAATTTAGTAATTCTTACCTTATCTTGGCTGTTTGGTAGAGTGATTGTAACCTTCCTTGATCTGCCTGAATCGTTCCATATAATCCAGACTGGTTTACCTGCATAAAACTTAACTATATAGACACCTTCCTGCTCTTGTATCAGCTCTGTCCTATCCCATTCAGCATCTTTGAGGATATCTACCATCTTCTTGTAAGAATAATAGGCAAGACGCCTTGTGTCATCACCGTTTATAATGGCGTTGGCCCTAAAGGCATCATTAGGAAGGCCTTTTTTGGCCAGTCCAGAATCAGAAACCGCCTTTATTCCGGACCAGAATATCTTTTTTAATCCTAGTGCTAACCCATAAGCATGGTGTTTAATGATGTTCTTTGCCTGGGTACTCTCGTCGGTGGCTGTAACCGCCACTTCGAGTGACTCGAAAGGAGCAGGCCTGAAGCCATAGCGTGAAGCCGTTTTATTCACGAGTATAATTTGGTTCCTGATAAGAGCGTACTCACTCTCTTTGCTTCTCTCCGAATCAATAGCGATCCAGTGTTCATCGATAATGTCGTATGGCCTATTTTTGGTAATTTCCGAAAGCTTTGAAAAGAAATCAGTAAGGAACCTCTCCGAATCGCTGGTTCCGATTGGCCCGTGCGTTGCGTAGATCATGGCGCATATTACAACGGCTTCATGGTCTGCCGACTTTATTGAATCATATGCGTTCTTAAGAAGTACAGCATAATCACTGCCAGTACCTTGAAAAAACATGGAAGAAAATGGCTCATCCTCAATTTTCCAACGCTTGATTGGGTACAGAAGTCCGGGCATGGCATCCTTACCGTCACCATCATAGCGCTCGACGGCTGCATAAACAAATGCCCTGAATCCTTCCATATCAGTAGGCAGTGACGGGACTATTCTTCCGGCGATACCGGACTTCGGTTCGGCGGCGCTGATTATAGCGCTTATATGTATATTATGAGCTTGGGCATTTTTTACAAGCCTGTCATACCTGTCCCAATTGTAGGGAGCGTAAGTACCGTCAGGGTTTTTCTTCTGTACCTCTGCCCAGGAAAACACGAAGGTGGCTGCGGGCTCCATCCAGTAAACGCCTAAGTCATTCATCGCATCAGCATAGTCATCGTACCACGAAAACAAATCCACTCGTAGCATAATTGGATCTTTAAAACCAAAAGGCGAATCTTTCTTTGCATCCATAATTTCTCTTTTAAACGATGACACTTCGGGAATGGGCGGTAGGGGGAGTTTGGGATATCTTCCTGTGGCATCCCTTATCTGAGATATCCCTTCCCCACTCCTCTCCTGCATCGGCGCGGGTTCTTCCATCACAATAACCCTCACGATGCGGCCCGGTGGACCAAGAAGCATGACGGTATCGCCGGCTTTCAACTCATCAACCTTTATAGGAAATCCTTCAAATACATTTTTGACGCGCGACGTGTCAATCTCTATATCTCTTTCAGAGGTGCGAACCTTCAACGGATTTATTTCTGAAACCTTACCCTGAACCGGCCCCTCCTTAATCCCCTGAGGTACTCCATGCATCTCTTTGCCAATAATGCGAATTACAAAGGCCTGGAATCTGTTATCAGACCCATACCGGCCTATTGCCATTATATTTTGTCCTATCGAAATAGCCTGAATGGATTTTCTCTTTTCCCGCGCTATCATAAGCTGAGAAGTAACCATTATTTCCTGAACGCCTGATCCCTGAACATTGACAAATATAGAGCCGTCTCTTATATCGGTAACCTCTCCTCTCTGCATCCCCCCTTTAGATCCAATGCCTCCTCCTTCGGGCCGCATAGGAGGTTGAGCATACGACGCAGCACAGAAAATGATGCTATAAAAAGCAATCAACCATACTTTTTTAATTCTATCCATAAAACACCTCCCCATAATTTTCCCCCGCTCTCATTCATTCGATAACATCGGTTTGACCCGGAACCTATGGTGCAGGAATCTCTTTAATTTTATAAGCGGTGAAACAAAAAAGAATATGAGATCAAAGACAAGGGTAATGGGTCTCATCTTCGGTTCCGAGTAGAATACCGGCTTCAGCATATTGACGTCCCTTTTTATGACCCCCTGCAGCACGGCTATCTCAAAGATCGGCGTATGGGGCTCTATCCTTATCCTGTTGATATCAAAAATCCTCCTGAAACTTCCATGAAACTCCCGCTTCACTTTGAAAAGAAACTTAATAAGGTTTACAAAATCATTGACAGTTGTCTCCGGTGGATCCAAGAAAAAGCTGAAGCCTACCTGGATAGGTTTCACTCTTCGCCCGACCTCATAAGCATTTAATACGTCTTTTTGAGTATATCCTTTACCCATGGCCTTTAATGCATTATCGGAGAAGGCATCCACTGAAAAGGGGAATGCAACACACCCGGCTTCAGCGGCAAGCCTGGCATACTCTTCAGTAAACCCTTTCACCGAGGTGTATGACGCCCAACTGATATCTAGCTTTCTTGAGATAATTTCTTTGCAGATAGTGACGGCAAGCGGAAGAGGAGCATTGAAGACCGAATCAACAAAGGTAAATTTTTTAATCTGATGGTTTTTTACAAGAAACTCTATCTCATCAACAACATGAGACGGATCCCTCAACCTTAATTTATGCCCCTCCAAAAAGGGATACGGGCAGTAAATGCATTTAAAGCCGCATCCTCTCTTTGTCTGTATCCCTATCCCGCCCATTCTGAATGAGGTATAAAGTTGCAGATCAAAAAACTCATACGAGGGGCGTAAAAATTCATTTTCCCCGAAATTCCTTCCCCCGGTAAATATCACGCCACCTTTTTTGTCTTTGAAAAAGCAACCTTTTACCTTTTCGGCATTGTCTATATCGGCTAACAGTTCCTGAACGATTTTCTCTCCCTCCAGGTATACACCGATATCTATCCCCTCAACACTCTCCATGATGTACTGTGCATAGATTGAAAAGCCGCTCCCTCCAACAATGCACTTGATGGCAGGTTTCATGCCCCTGATCAATTTTACTGCCTTAATAAAATCCTCATAATAACTTTCGCAGCCTGTATACTCTGTAGAGTCTATATTCCTGAAGGATATCCCCACGACGTCCGGATCAAAGGATTTTAATTTTTCTCTGAGTTTCCCCCACGGTTCCCTATAAGCATTCATATCCAAAACTCGAACCTCGTGGTCGGTTTTAATAGCTGAGGCGATATACGCCAACCCGACAGGAAAGA
>CAYHWL010000107.1:0-4965 GCA_964359785.1 uncultured Methanosarcinales archaeon
TATTCCTTCAATTCGGCTAGAAGTCTACCGTCTAAACAGCCTCTCCCTTCGCAGGTAATCGCCCAGATCCAGCATGTTCTTGATATATGTCTTGCCTTCGGTGCAGATTATCCCATATCCCAGGCATTCGCGTCGAGAATTCATCACTATCACATTCATCCCTGCCTTGGCGTCGCATTCGACCACTGCTTCTTTGAACATGTCGCGTCCGCAGATGAATAGCCATTCACTCTTCTCGTTCACCACAGCTATCTGTGTAGTTTTGCCTGCGATGGCTTCAAGCAGCACAAAGCTCGGCTTGAATTTGCCTTTGAACATCTCTCCGATGGGAAGCCCTACTGAAAAGACCTCTTTTCTCATCTTGGTGGCCATATGTTGGTGTTCAGGTGATGCCAAGAACACGTTTGTCCCTAGCGAGATTACCTCTTTTTCATCAAATGGCATCTCAACTCCGAATTTTTTGCAGAATTCTTTCATGTTCTCACCAGTTTTGCCACAAAGAACCCTTCAGTTTGGCTTTTCCACGGCCATATCCTTTTGCAGTTTGCGATATCTTTTGAGAGGGTCTCTCCAAATGGCTTCACGAGCCCTTTATCTCCTATTGGAAGATCTATTGGTACGCATTTTAGCCCGCCATCTTTCTTTAGTATAAAGTCGATCACCATCTCGTTTTCTTCTGGTTCAAGTGAGCAGGTGGAATACACTAGTGTCCCTCCAGGGGCAAGGGCACGGGCCGCTGCTTTGATCAGCTCTTTTTGTAATGTAGCTCTTGCCTGTATATCCTCAAGCGTCCTTTTTTTGAGCCATTTGTCGTCTCCGATGAAGTTTCCACTGCAGGGGGCGTCGAGTAGTATCTTAGAAAACTTCCGTCCAAAGTCCATGACAAAGCGCGCATCCTTCTTGATGACAATAGTATTGCGTACCCCCATCCTCTCGATGTTGTTTTTGATGCTATAAAGTCGTTGTCCTCGGTCAAGCGCCATGATGGTCCCGGTGTTTTGCATGAGCGCGGCCATCTGTGTCGTCTTTCCCCCTGGTGCGGCTGCCATGTCCAGCACCAAGTCTCCTGGTTTAGGGTCCAAAACAAGTGCGGGTATCTGTGATGCCGCTTCTTGCGTGTAAAAGTGCCCCAGAAGGTACTCGGTGGTGCTTCCCGCAGACTGGTTCCCTTCACGCACGATATATCCATCTGGCAGGAATGGTATTTTGGTGATCTTGAATCCTTTTGTCTGCAGTCGTAACAGTACTGTCTTCGCATCAGTCTTGAGGGTATTGACACGGATTGTTGGGCTTATCTTCACGTCATGAGGCTTCTCTCCTAGCTCCTCATATCTTGTGAAAAATATGGACTTGCTCATTGTATCCGCCTTGGTCTTGGTCCGCTTGGCAGGTCTTCGACATACCATCCCATGGATTTTAGTTTATCCCTTGCCGCATCTGCTGTGGCGAAGTCCTTTGATTTTCTAGCATTCTCCCTTCTATTGACAAGTTCAAGAACATCCGCAGGTGCGCTTTCCGTGGAGAACTTCATGAATCCCAGCACAGAATCGACCTTCTTTAGCGCCAAGATGATTTTCCCGGCGTCTTCTTTTGATAGTTTGTCATGGATCTTGTTGATCTGTTTCATGAAGTCAAATATCACTGCGAAGGCTGGGCTCACATTGAGGTCGTCATCCATATGTTTGGCGAATCCTTTCTCCAGTTTTTGGACTAATTTCTCCACGGTGGAGCAGTCCTTTGGTGCATTCGTGTTTCCAAGGTTTACGATAAAGTCATCCATCGATTTGAGCGCCTCTTTAGCCGCGACAAGTCCATCAAGTGTGAAATTGAGTTTCTGCTTGTAGTGGACGCTCATTATTAGATACCTAAACGCTCGTAGATCGTATCCTTTGTCTTTCAAGTCCCTCACAGTGTAGAAGTTCCCAAGTGATTTTGACATCTTCTTGTTGTCGACAAGCAAGTGTTCGGAGTGCATCCAATAGTTCACAAATTTTTTCCCAGTCACGGCTTCTGACTGTGCCAGCTCATCTTGGTGATGCGGGAACAGGTTGTCTACTCCGCCGGTATGGATGTCGATTGTCTTGAATTTGGAGGGGTCAAACTTTCCGTCTTTGAATGTGTCAGTGAGCAGCTTCATTGACATTGCCGAGCATTCGATATGCCATCCGGGCCTTCCTTTTCCCCAGGGGGAGTCCCATGAGATATCGCCATCTGTCTCATCCCATGCTTTCCAAAGCGCGAAGTCTGCGGCCTGTTCCTTTTCGTATTCATCGCTAAGTACGCGCCCGCTTGCTCCTGCTTGCAATGTCTTGACATCCAGATGGGCTAGTTCCCCGTAGTGTGAGAATTTGGCGATCGAGTACCATACACAGTTATCGCCAGTCTGATACCCCACTTTCTTAGCCACCAAGTCAGCTATCAGTGTGATCATCTCTGGGATATATTCAGTTGCTCTTGGATAAAACTCTGCTTTCTCCATATTGAGCGATTCTAGGTCCTCAAAGAACGCTTTGATGTACTTATCCGTGAACTCTTTTAGTGGGATCCCTTGTTCTCGTGAGTGCTTTATTGTCTTGTCTTCCACATCTGTCAGGTTCATTACCTGTATGACCTCGAATCCTTTTGATTTTAGGTATCGGCGTAAGAGATCCTCAAATAGGTATGTCCGATAGTTTCCGATATGGGCGTAATTGTAGACTGTCGGCCCGCAGGTATAAAGACGCACTTTGCCCGGAATCACAGGTTTGAAAATCTCTTTCTTGCGTTTGAGCGTATTGTACACTTTAAGGGCCATTAGACGGTGTTAGGATTGTCGGTATAAAAGGTTTTACCCTCTACTTCTTCTTCACGACAAATAAGCAGTGGTCTTTCTGGAATGGGTCAAGCTCTCGGTAATCCACTATAGTGAGTGTCTTCTCAAGTTCAGCGCGTACTTTCAAAAAGATCTGTTTTGGATTCTTGGTCACATCGATGGATCTGGCTTTTACTGCGAGCATCCCGAATCCGCCATTCTTCAAGAACATCTCTACATTCTTCATGAATATGCCTATCTGGTCTTTTTGTGCGATGTCTTGGAACAGCCAGTCGACTTGCGTCACTCGTTTAGCTAGCTCTCCGACATTATTCGCATCTAGTAGTATAGGTGCGATATTTGGTCTGTCTTCAGATACAAACACGATGTCTCGTACGACACGGGGGGCTAAATCGACTGCGAACACCATCCCTGTTGATCCGATGATGTCCGATACATGCGATACTGTTGTGCCGCTTGCGCATCCAAGATAGAGTCCCCAGTCTCCTGGTTTCAGACCGATTTGGGACAATCCTTTATGCAGGGCCGCGCATATCTTGCTTGATTCTGGATCCCATTCTCGGTATTCCTTGCCATCTTCAAATGCGATGAATTCTCCATACACATTCTTCCCAGGTGCAAGGCTTACAGTATAGAGTCGTCTATACTTTCCCAGTTGTTCAAACACTCCCAATAGTTTGGTTGGCCGTATCATACCCGCACCTCTATTCCTGAAGGCTTTGTCTGGTTGAAAAATGAAAGCACCTGTGCCGCCGCTCTAGTGTCTTTCTCTGCGTATCCAGCGACTATTAGCGCGTATGTCTCATCTCCGGTTTTGTGCAGTCGTATCAGCCCTTGGTTCACTTTGATCCCATCTGTGCAGTCTGGGTTGCCAGCAGGGATCAATAATTGTTTCACGAATCTGTTTTGGCAGGCGTTTCCTGTGAGTATGACATTCTTGTTCGCTATGCTGTCTGTCTGGTTTGCGAGCAATGCCTTTGGTGAGTAGCCTTCTCCATGTTTCTGGAAGACTAGCGGTCGCAATATATCCAGGTTAGACACGACTAGCGCTGATGATCCGTTTCCGACGATAAAGTTGGCGTTGAAATCAGGATAGTTGACAAATGGGTAAGGGTAGTTTGCCAGTGTGATATTTTTTGGATCGACGCAATCCATGATGCAGCGGTTATCTTCTCCTGTCTCGCACAGTCCGTTTCCACAGCAGGGGGCTACTGGTGTGTGTTTGCAGGTCCCATCATACGAATCCACAGTGCATGCATTGCCATCCGCGCAGTCTGGACAATCTGATATGCATGTCCCTTTCTCTCCGGCTTCGCATATGGCGTTGCCGCAGATATTCTCCACCGGTCGCAATACGCAGTTATCCGATACGCAGACATATTGTGTCAGGTTGCTTGCGAATCCGTCGCATCGGCCGCAATCAGGGGCGCAAGTGCATTTGTTCTCGGCTCCGTTGCAGATGGTGTCTCCGCATGATGGCGTTTTTGGTTTTTCTGGTTCAGGCAGCGCCACTTCAGGCGTGCTATCAGAGACTTGCTCTTCAGCTATTACTAGTTTCTCCACCTTGACTGGTGTTGAATCCTTCTCGTTGATATCTTGGCATCCAAGTAGGATCAATAAGCAAAGCGCGGCTAGGATTTTTTTCATTTCTTCATCCTCTCTTCTGCTTCTTTGCGCAGTCTGTCTCCGACGAATTCTCCCTTGAAGTAATCCACGCGTGCTGCGATTGCTATCTTGTCTGCAAGCACTCTTGCGGCCCGTCCTTTGTCGCGTGTGGATGACACAAGTGTGTGCTGTATGATGAGTCCGTGTTTTGGGGATTTGGCTCCCGTCCTTATATGCCTAAAAAGCGCCTTTTCCGCCCCAAGCAATTGTATCGTGCTTGCTGGCAGTGTTGCGAGCCTTTGCAATGATCCGGCGTGGGATAGTAATTTGGCGCCTATCTTGTGGCCTGCGACCGTGCAGACATTTCGTGCGAATGTCTCCATCAATTTCTGGAGGGCGGCATCTTGTGCCAATCGGTATTCATAGAGCGTGTGCGTCATGTTTATCATGGCAAGAAGCGCTGATTTCTCTTCAGGGGATATCTCCACTCCCATTCCGTTGGTGATCTTGTGTTTTGCCAAGAACTCATCACGACTGGTGCTTATCAC
>CAYHWL010000108.1:0-4954 GCA_964359785.1 uncultured Methanosarcinales archaeon
TATACATTTAATAGACCTCCTAATTTACCAAGCATCATATCTCCGCAAGATAATTCAACAAATCAGGCATTGAATCTAACTCTCAATTGGAATTGTTCTGACCCTGATAATGACCCAATACAGTATGATGTTTATTTAGGAACAACAAAATCCTCCAACAACAAAAGTATCTTCTTTACAAACCACGAAGAGTTATGCTGTTAGTAATTTGAACAACAATACAGCATATTACTGGCAAATCTTTGCAAAGGATGATCATAGTAATACCACAGCCGGACCTGTTTGGAAATTTACAACTGTTACAGGAGGTACCGCACCAAATGCACCAACACTCTCATCACCAAGTAATGGTTCAACCAATCAAAGTACATCGCCAACACTAAGTTGGAATGCTAGTACTGGTGCTTCAAGTTATACATTGCAAGTATCAACGAGTAATACATTTTCAAGTTATGTTTATAATCAAAGTGGTTTAACAAATACAAGTCAGCAAGTAAGTGGACTAAGTAATCTAACTCAATATTATTGGCGAGTAAGTGCAACAAATAGTTATGGAACGTCAGGTTGGTCAACACCAACTTGGTCATTTACAACAACGGGCACAGTTCCAAGCGTTCCAATATTATCATCTCCAAGTAACGGTGCGACTAATCAAAGTACATCGCCAACACTAAGTTGGAATGCTAGTACTGGTGCTTCAAGTTATACATTGCAAGTATCAACGAGTAATACATTTTCAAGTTATGTTTATAATCAAAGTGGTTTAACAAATGCAAGTCAGCAAGTAAGTGGACTAAGTAATCTAACTCAATATTACTGGCGGGTAAGTGCAACAAACAGTTATGGTACTTCTTCTTATTCAAGTACTTGGAATTTTACAACAATTGCTGGAGGCACAGCACCAAGCGTACCAACACTTTTATCACCAAGTAACAGTTCAACAAATCAAAGTATTTCACCAACACTAAGTTGGAATTCAAGCAGCGGTGCAGCAAGTTATACGTTGCAAGTATCAACTAGCAATTCATTCAGCAGTTATGTTTACAATCAAAGTGGTTTAACAAATACTAGTCAGCAAATTAGCGGACTAAACAACTCGACAAATTATTATTGGCGAGTAAATGCTACTAATAGCTATGGCACATCTGGCTGGTCAACACCAACATGGTCATTCACAACAGCGAGCGGTTCCAGCGGTGGCTCATCTTGTGTTGGAACTCCAACCGTAACCTATGCCGGCAAAACGTACAACACTGTTCAGATTGGCACCCAATGTTGGTTAAAGGAAAACCTTGATGTAGGATCTATGATAAATGGAAACCAAAACCCAAGTAACAACAGTACAATAGAAAAATATTGTTATAACAATGATGTAAACAATTGTTCAACTTATGGCGGTTTATACCAGTGGAATGAAGCGATGGCTTATAGCACAACACCCGGCACAAAAGGTATATGCCCGGATGGTTGGCATATACCAACATTAGCTGAGTTTCAAACATTAGGTACAGCAGTAAGCAATAACGGCAATGCATTAAAAGCAGTAGGACAAGGAACTGGAAGTGGAGCCGGCACAAACGTAAGCGGCTTTTCTGCGTTGCTTGCGGGCTACCGCAACAACAATAGTAACTTCAACAATTTAGGAAACAACACGGACTTTTGGAGTTCTACAGAGAACAATACTAATAACGCATACAACATGAACCTGAACAACAATGATAGTAATATCAACTTCAACAATAACAATAAGGAAAACGGGTTTAGTGTTCGGTGCCTCAAGGATTCAAAAAACAATTACTGCTGTTCTACTTTTTAGTAAAATTGGAAAATAAACTTCTGGAAGATCTCTTTACTGCCTACTTTGATGCGCGTAAAAACAAGCGTAATACCATTAATGCTCTCAAGTTCGAATTGCATTATGAAAGTAATCTATTTCAATTATATGAAGACATCATTTCTAAAAGATATGAAATCTCCGAGAGTATTTGCTTTATCAATTATTCGCCGGTACAACGGGAGATTTTTGCCGCAGATTTTAGAGATAGAATAATACATCACCTTGTATTTAACTATATCAATCCGATATTTGAAAAAGTATTTATTAACGATAGCTACAGCTGCAGAAAAAATAAAGGCACACACCACGGTATAAAAAGGATTAAAAGATTTATCAGTCAATGCTCAGCTAACTATATAAAAGACTGTTACATAATGAAGCTGGATATAGAAGGATATTTTATGAATATGGATAGAGAACTTCAGTATCAAAAAGTTATTACTGTTCTCAAAGATCAAAAAGAAAAAATAGACTGTGATTTTGATGTAATAAAATTCTTACTTCAGAAAATAGTGTTTAATGATCCTACGTCAAATTGTAAAATTAAAGGAAGTAAAGAGAATTGGGAAGGATTACCGGATAGTAAAAGTTTATTTTGTGCCGAAACAGGACGCGGATTTCCTATTGGTAATTTAACATCACAACTCTTCGGCAATATTTACTTGAATGCCTTAGACCATTACATAAAGGAAGAGTTAAAAATAAAATACTATGGCCGTTATGTTGATGATTTTATTCTAAATACACACGGATAAAAATTACCTTTTGAATTGTAGGGATAAAATAAAATCATATTTAAGCAAATCGTTATATCTAAACTTGCACCCAAGAAAGTTTTATTTACAGCACTATAAAAAAGGGGTTCAGTTTCTTGGAGTTTATATAAAGCCATATAGGATTTATATAGGCAAGCGTAGCAAATCCAATTTCTATAATAAAATAGAATATTGGAATGGTTTGAATGGAAATGAAAATTGTAAAATTGATAACGAGAGTAAGTTTCTATTAAGGGCACAAGTTAATTCTTATCTGGGTTTGATGAAACATTACAATACATATAAACTAAGACGGAAATATATTGGATTATTAAATATGTCTGCTAAGAATTCTTTTTTTACGTGTAATGAAGAGTTAAATAAGATGATTCTATTAAATGAATAAAAATGGTATTTCTTATGAAACGAATATTTTACTATCGCATCCTCTTCGTATTAATACTCATACAATCAATCTATTATGCCCAAAACACTAAGATTCATATACTCGGTTTCGCTAACAGAGTTTATTTAAATCAACTCAGCGGTGAAAAAACTTCCATAATTGATTCGGCGGCCGCCAATCCAGACGGCATTTATAAATTTTCTTTATTAAACAATAACATGCTCACCGGAATATACCGACTTTCATTTGATAAAAATAAATGGATAGATTTTGTAAATGATGACGAAGATATTTCGATTTCTACTAATGCAAATAATATATTAGATAGTCTGCAAGTAATTAGTTCTGAAAGCAACAAATTGTATTACTCATTTCTTAAGCTTAACAAAGCCTACAAAACTAAAACGGAATTGTTGCAGCTCATCTTAGCACGTTACCCGAAAGATGATGATTTCTATAAAACCACACAATACAAATTGACTCAATTACAAAACCAGTACATAGAGTTTGTAAATATAACTGCGCAAGCTAATCCTAATTCATTTATTGCAAAATATATTCGGTCGGCTCAACTTCCGGTTGTTGATATTTCAATACCGACTGACAAACAGATTTCTTATCTAAAAGCACATGCGCTAGACAATGTTGATTTCAATAATTCATTGCTTATTAACTCAGATGTATTTACAAACAAAACAATAGAATACTTAACCTACTTCCGAAATCCACAACTACCACTCGAACTTTTGGAAAAAGAATTTATGTCTGCCGTGGATTCAATTCTAAACAAAGCAAGAGTAAACCAGCTTGTTTATCTGCATATAGTGGAATATCTGATAGATGGATTTAAGAAATACGGTTTTGATAAAGTATTGGATTACATCGTTGAGAATTATGTAATAAAAGATGATCTCTGTCTTGATGGAAAAACTGAAGGTTTAATAAAAAGAAGAATAGACCAAGCCAAGTTTTTGAAAATTGGAAATATTGTTCCAAATATTATTATCTCAGATTTATCGGGCAAACAAATAGAATTAAAGAATATTACCGCCGAGAAAACATTAATTATATTTTATACAAGCTGGTGCACTCATTGTAAAGAGTTATTGCCTAAATTAAATGAACTGAAAAAAAGTTCTAGCGGAAAGAAGTTTGAAGTTCTTGCAATCTCGTTAGATAATAAGAAGGAAGATTGGCTAAGTTTTGTTAAAGATAATTGTTCTAATTTAATAAACGTATCTGATCTTAAAGGGTGGGATGGCAAAGCCGCGAATGATTATTTTATCTATGCTACACCAACAATGTTCTTAGTTGATAAGGATAGTAAGATTATTGGGAAGCCGATGACCATAGATGAATTATAAAGCAGTTTAAAAATTGAAAAACTGAAGTGAAAACTGAAATAGATCATACTGCGATTTAAAGTTTCGTAAAAAGTTAATTCTTGGGTAGTGCAGATAAGTTTACTCGTTCATAAGAACCGCGCTTCCTATCTTCAGGATGAGGTTCAATACCAATTATTGTAATTTCATTTTTGTTAGGCTCATATACCCAGAAAATTCTACCGGCAGCAGGAACATTATTTTCTAAATAAGATTCCCAAACTTTCAAACCATAACGCTTGGTTAAAAATTTAATTTCGTGAGATGAGAGTGAAGGATGTTTAGGATTATTTGCAAGTAAGTTAAACGCTTTGCCTAGTTTATTATGAAAGATAATTTCACTTTTGCTAAGTTTCTGTTTTTTTCTTCTTTCGCAGAGATCTTTCCAGAAATCAAGTACATCAGGTATGCCAAGCCGTATCTTAAAATTCACCAATTATTCCTCGTTATCCCAGTCAAATTCATTTAATTTGATCGGATCGGAAACTTTGCCTTCTTTGAAATTCTTCATTGATGATTCAATAGTCTTAAATGTGTTTTTCGATACTGTATTTGGATCTATCAAAATACGCGG
>CAYHWL010000109.1:0-4915 GCA_964359785.1 uncultured Methanosarcinales archaeon
TATTTCTCATAATGACCAGCGCTGCGGGAAAAATTATCTCTTATCTTTTGAGTGGAAATCATTTTAACTTTTTAATAAAATTATCTATCGCGAGATTAAATTCATCCGCCTTATCCAGAAACGGCAGATGCCCACAGTCAAAAACTTTTAATTCCGACTGTTTAATCCTCTGACGCATATATTCGGATACCTGAGGAACACAAATAGTATCCCTTGCCCCGGTAATAATCAGCGCCGGGATATCTATAACACGGATAAAATCCCGGTAATCAACATCCTTAAGCATGGACAAGCCATAGATCAGCTTACTATAATCTATGTTCTTAAACTGAAAACTACTCGCCATATCCTTTCCACTATCTGTAAGCATACCCTTATAAAAATTCTCCATGGTCTTTCGCGGGTCACACCTACAATCACGAATCATCTTATCCAGATGAGTTTGGGTGGAACCCACCCCCAGATATTCATCAGAGCAAAATTTAGGGGTAGAATTTACCGCCACCACGGCCTTAGGCTTTAGGGAGAAACTCTTGAGTCCCCCTAAAACTACCAACCAACCCAAAGACCAGCCAATCAGGACCAAATCCTTCTTACCTTTGATTAAATCATTTACTATATTCGCGGCCTCAGTTATGTCCTGAGCCGGACCTATGTCCGGCAAAATAACTTCATAACTTTTAGAGAAATATTCTCTCTGCCTCTGCCAGATCTCTGGCGCGCTGGCCCAGCCGTGGATAAAGACAAGGGTCTTAACCATATCACTTATATCTCTTTCCGATTAACTCGTATCCCTTTAATACCGCCTCGGCCAGAAAATACACAAAATGCGTTTCAGACTTTTTTTGGGCATATTCCAGAGATTCATAATACCTGGCTTTTTCGTCAACGCTAATAACGCAGGGAGCAAAACCGCGATGAATTAACTGAACAATCATAATTAACCGTCCTACGCGGCCATTGCCGTCGCCAAAAGGATGAATTGCCTCAAAATCCGCGTGCATCCTGGCTATATGTTCAAGGGGATGATGCTGGAAGTTATTCACCTTGCTTAAAAATAGCCTCACCTCCTCAGGAATATCGGCAGGCGACGGCAGGATCAAATCAACTCCCCGGATTGCCCGCGTGTGCCTGGCGTATTCCCCGGCATCATCCCTGATGCCTTGCATCAGCATTTTATGCGTCTTTTTTATCAGTTCTTCATCAACCGGACATCCGATCTTTCCTGAAAATATATCCTTAAGAATTACGGTATGATTCACCGCCTCAAGATGTTCAATTAAGCTCTTATCCTTAATAGATGCGTTATTGAAGATAATTGTTTCCGTCTCTTTCTTAGTTAAGGTATTCCCCTCAATCGCGTCGGAATTATAGGTCAGCTCCAGCAGAAACTCCTCTGATATTTTATCATCCCGCAAGACTTTTCTAATATCCGGATACTGCTTTCTTTTGGCCTCCAGTTGTGAAATAATCCGCCCTATTTCTTGCTTGGTTACCGGGATAATTCCGATATTGTTCTTATGTAATCTCTCAATCTGGCGTATCTGGCTTAAATGCGGCTTGTGGTGGCTATTGAGCCAGCGGTTAACTGTGGCAAAAGTCACCCCTAGCTCCTGGGCAAATTGAGCCTGCGTCCAGCCGGTTTTCTCTAATATCTCCCTGATTTTACTGATATAATTATTGCTATTAATCATACTAATTATATAACATATTATATATAATTTATCAAGATATTATATAATTTATATATTATCGGAACGGAAAACGAAAATTCTGCCCAACAGCTACTGATGAAAAATTGAAGAACGGAAGGGTCAGCGGAGAAAAAACCAGGCAGGAAACGCCACTTTTTGATTAAGACTGGCTGCCGGTAAAAACAGCTTTTAATTCCTGTGGCGACCGCCCTGATTCAAGCACGACTAAAATATCTTTTAGGGTTGGGTCGGTAGAAACGCAGCGTTCTTCTTCATTTCGTAATATGTCCGCAATGCAAGAAATGACCTTTTCTATATCATTAATTTCACCCTTTCCCTCCGAGTAATTAAAGTCAGGGGCGGGATCCCGCCAAAGGCGGGAAAGACAGTATAGCTGAATATACTCCTTAATTCTCTCAGTTGAGGGCGCAATACCCGCTTCCGCCATCTTTTGTATCTGGCGCCATTCCTGATTAAGGTTAACGCCATCCAACCTGTTTAAAGGAATACGGAAAATATTCAAGCTTAGGTTGCCAATCGCTTGGGTAACTATAGGCAAGGTACGAAAATCAACTCCTCCGGCCTTAAGTTTATCCTTAGATTGAGAAACGCCAGATGAAGACAATTTCTCTGATTCAGGATGAGGGAGTATGCTATTCCTGACGGCATCCCCGCGGATTCCTGACTGAACAGCTATTCGCAAAGCACCTTGGTCAATTTCACCAACCGAGAATTTATCGCCGAATTCATAGTAAGCGTCGACTGCGGCTTTACGTATTTCTTCGGCAGACTTTTTCAATAATCTGTCAAACAATGCTTCGTAATTTCCTACATCATCTATTCTTAAATGTTTCGCCAATAATCGCATTATGTCGTTATAATATTCAGGGGCGAGCATTGCCCTAGTCCCTTCAAATACAGTAAATAACTGATAATATACCGCGGGGCCTACCGCAAGAACAGCCAGCTCGGTCAAAATCTCATTCTCGGATTCCATTTCTCTTGCATTTAGAAATAGGCCGTTTATTTCAAATTCTTTATGCCGTATTTCATGTAATTCGGTTTTAAGTTCAAGTATCCGCGCTATTTCATCTTTGCTTGAAGCGCCAAATTCTTTATTCATTACTTGCTTTGCGATGCTTTCATAACGTTTTAATGGAATATTTTCATAAAAAGTACCTCCTTGCAATGCCCTGATTATGTTAGCGGCTTCTTTTTCGTGGACATCGCGTCTTATTTTCACGACGGTTTTATCGCCGATCGTGCTTGTGCCTGAAGCTTCGTCAAGAAAAAGCGTTGTTCTATACATAGGACCTATTCTGGAAAGATGAATAGTTTCTATATATCCTTTACTCGCTTTATATTTTTTCCTGTCCATGATTTTATGGGGAACTAAGATTGTATGAGATTGGGGATACAAGAAGCCAGAAATATAATATCCAACATCTTCTTTTGAAAGATATTCTTCGTTCAGCCGGTTTATTAATTCATACATATGGTCTTCCACTTCCTGGCTAACAGGTGGTTCTTCCGGGATGATTTGTTCTAATAAATTTCTCAACACATTACTGATTATTCCTGCCTCACGCAAAACTCGCTCTCTCTGGCTCGATATTACGCCGGCAGTTTCTTTATCCCGAAGCATCATCATCAGCTTCGGCAGGCCTTCTTCCAGTAAATTTCTTAGCTTGGCAGCTTCCGTATCCGCGACAATTCCCTCTTTTTCCCCGAGAGACGTCATCTTTGCCGCAGAGAACCGCAGGATTTCTTCGTAACTCCTCATTCTTTCCATCTTAATATCCGCCCCATAACTTCTGATTGCTTTCCATAAGATGTTATGCTTCAACCGGCGTTTTTCAACATCCTCCGCTTGTATCGCCTGCCTTTGCTCAAGAGTCATATTTTGTATTTGCAATAAATGATAGGGGGTAAGGCTATAGTTTTGGGAAAATTTAATCACCTGTTCTGCAGAGGCAACCACATGGGCTTCGTGCTGGTTAAATCCTTTAGACATCCAATAAACCTCTCTGGCTTCATGGAATTTTCCTTCTTCCCATATATCCGGATATTTAGAGTTGACCACAATAATGAGGCCATATTTAGCTGAATTAAAATGATTTGCTCCAGCGTTGTCTAAATCAGCTGAAACTACTCGAGTTCGCACTCCATACACATCCTCTGCCTGAATAGAAACAGCTAAGGTTTCAAACTCAGAATGTCGGCTTGATAAATCTAATTCTACATCTTCATCCATTGGGTCTCTTATGCCCAGAGATTTCATTTGGCCCGTTCTGGGCGATTGATTCAATTTCTCAGGTGACGCTGAAGTTTGTGTAGGAATATTTACCTGACCAACCGCGTTATCATAGACCACAGGAATGAGATATTGATTTAAAATTTGACTACCCGTTACCGGTGTGGCTGCTGACAATATTGCTTTATTAACTGCACCTATATGTCTGGTTAATTCTTGAATCACTTGCGGATCGTTCATAACAGATATTCCACCGGAAAAATAACTCCTGATAGTCTGGCCGGACGGTGCATATACCGGCTGGCTTATACTGTATTCACCATCTTTAAAGGACTTCTGGTATTGTTTAAAGTAAGTAGTCTTTGACCAAGCTTCTTTAGAGGCTAAATTTGTAAGGTCTTTTCGATTAATGAGACGAGAATAGGCAGTATCCTTATTAGCGTATCTTGCCTTAAACCACTGGGCCAGGATGAGGGAATAGTAGACTTGTCTTAAGGTGGCATACCGTTTTGAGGTATTCATCTGATGGGTAAGTTTGGGGATGATGGTTTCCCTGATTAACTGGCTAGAGTATTCGTTGAGCTGTTTTAGGCGGTCGTCTTTGAAGTTGTATTGCTGGGAGTCTTTGAGATAATCCTGCTCTAACATTACTTTTAAGGTGGCTTTGTAGATATAGGCATTGTCCGGGGCTTCCCGGATGATTATTTCATTCGGCACTATCCAGGGTCGGGTTATGGTGGGAATAGTGATATTCTCTGTGCCGAAGAGTTCTCCGGCCTTCTGATAGAGCTTATCCCAATAAGCCTTGCCTTCAGGGGTCTGGGGTGAGGTCCAGCTGGCAGTGTCTTTCTTTAGCTGTAAATCTGCCTCCAGAAATATCCGGCCGATATCGGTCTTCTCTAAATCCGGGTCTAAGATATTGTCGGGTGAGTCCGGCCTAAGATTTACCCAAAACTTATCATTGGGT
>CAYHWL010000110.1:0-4876 GCA_964359785.1 uncultured Methanosarcinales archaeon
GATATCCTTTGATATGCCTGTGCCGGGCTTTCTGCCAAGCATGGATGATGACTTGACAATAAGCGTCATATATCTTGATGCGGATTTTCGGAAACAGGCTTTTTCGAGGAAGACACACATATCCACACAAAGCCCAAACCTGTTGGGCAAGATCATGGGGATCCTGCCTGAACAGACCAAAATCGAGCTGTTAAACCTGCTAACCCATAAAGAACTGCCACGGTTAAACCCTGAACTTGGCGTCGATGAATTAGACCGCGAAGATCTGGATAATCTTGGGCTCTCCCCCGCAGAATATTTAGCGATGCTCAAGAATGTCGATAACGGCAAGAGAAGCAAATTCCTCTCATCAAGAAGAGAGACAGCCACCAAGACGCAGGCACTTGCTTTCGATGCATCTGACCCTAATTTCGAGGGGATGGATGGCCACTACAAACCTGAAGTCACCCTGTTAAAAAAGACCTATCTGGTAGTCAATGGAAACCGGAACATCACAAAATCAAAGGTGCTCTTAAGCGTGCCAGCTGGCGATGTGACAATGTCAAGGGTTAACCTAGTCGCTGTCATCCCAAAAGAAGTGGCAAGAAACGCGTCTGATATCAGCTTTAGCGAGATGCCGGAGATAGTGCAAGAAGATCCAGTAGTGAAATGGGCCTTCATGAACATCCCTCAAGGACAGATAAAGGACTATTCTTATGTCGTGGACTCTGATGCCGCCAATTTTGACACCTTGGCCGCGGCAACAGCGGAGAAACCCAGCTTCTTGTTTAGGGTGATCGCATGGGTGCTCTCCAAACTAGGCGTTGCATAAGCAATATAAACTCGGGGGGATGATAGGGGGTATGGACACAGGGGGAATGATAAACTTTTTTGTCGTGCTCTTCGCAGTGATATGCCTATATGGGATATTCAAGTGTCATAACCTCTACAAGAAGTATGATGACTTGCGCTATATCGTGTTCTTGAGCGTGCTTCTGCTCGTGTTCGCCGACGTGTGGATATCCTATTATGGAGGGATCGTGGGTGAGCTCTTTGGAAGGTATAGGTTCCTATTCACACTTTTGCCTCTATTGGTCTATGGTTTCTATGCCTGGGCGGATCGTAAGCACCGCAAGGAGAACGAGGAGAAACGCAAGATCAAGGCCGCATTCCAACAATATCTGATGCCCGCTGTGATTGAGGAGCTATTAAATGACCCCTCTAAACTCCGGCTTGGAGGGGAGAAGAAGAACTTGGCGATACTATTCTCTGATGTCCGCGGATTCACCACACTGTCAGAGAAGATGACCCCCGAACAGCTGACCTCCTTTTTGAATGAGTATCTTGACCACATGACCAACATCATCTTAGAGAACCGGGGGACCGTGGACAAGTACATAGGAGATGCCATCATGGCATTCTGGGGCGCGCCTATCAAGGATCCGGAGCATATCATGCTTGCCGTGAAGACATCAGTCGAGATGATGGAGAAGATGCATGAATTGCGACGCTCATGGAAAACTCGCGGCTTGCCGGATATAGATATCGGAATCGGGATCAATGCGGGGGATGTCGTAGTCGGCAATATGGGGTCGCATAAACGTTTTGATTACACCTGTCTTGGCGACCATGTGAATCTAGCATCACGTATTGAGGCATTGAACAAGATGTATGGCACACATATCATCGTATCAGAGAATGTCATCAAGTATGTCGAGAAAACCTATGTATGCCGCGAATTGGACCTTGTGACCGTCAAAGGGAAGAAAGAACCGGTGGGCATCTATGAAGTCGTGGGAAGAAAAGCGGATGCTAAACAAAAGGTGTTCTTGAAAGAGTACAATACCGCGCTTGGCCTTTATCATGCGCGCAAATTCCGCGAAGCCAAGAAGAGATTCGAGGCCGCGCTAGACATCGTGATGGACCATCACACCCAGACGTATATCTCACGCTGCACTGAATACATCAAGACGCCACCGCCCAAGGACTGGAACGGAGTCACAGAGATAAAGACAAAATGATGCAGGAACTGCGGCATTGGGACGCTTTGCTCTTCAACGAGAACTCGATTGAACTAGTGCGGACCTTCTCGTCTTGGGGCAGGGGCTTAATGAATTTCCTACTTGGGATGCTGCTGTTGGCACTGCCTCTCACCTACGATGAGGTATTCACCACACTTGACTCTTTTGTTAGATATGTCATAATATATAGTGCGCTTATTATCCTATTATTCTTGCTGTCTAGGGTTTTTGGCTCTGATATGAAGCTTGTGAAATTCTGGTACACCATAAGCACGCTGATATTCTTCGCCGCTGTGCCTTTGGCTATCTTGACTTATTTCTGCCTGTTTGTGCTTGAGGCCTTGCTGGATAATGTGACTGTACCAAACATGATAGTGAGTCTAGTGCCATACTATCTTTTTCTCCTGATGGCATTTGGCTCTGAACAGAGCGCGCGGATACCCAGTGAGAAGAAATCGATCGCTTTTGGGGTGTGCAGTGTCGTATTGGTCTATACTTTCATGTACTTTTTGTGAATGTAATAGTCTTATTTGCGAATACTATAATATTGGGATATAAGGCCGAAGGCGAACAATGTCATGGGAGCTATCCAGTATTCCCTATTTGAGCCACTGTATGGGTAGATGAAGAGAGCTAATATCACGCCTATCACAAAGAAGATTTGAGACATTAACTTCCAATGATTAGACTTCCCATAAGCCACATTTATTGGTTCTATCATATCATCATCTTTGAAACGGAGATGCTTCTTATCGACCTGTTTTTCAAAAGACTTAATCTTGGAAGGGTCTACCTCTGGGAAAATGTATCCTGTATGTCCACACCTATTGCAGATATAAATAGGGGGAGTTATCTTCATCTTTTGAAGGAATCCTAACTCATCTTCAGATATATTTGCGTATTTGCACTTGGGACATATTCTTACCATTATGGATGATCTCGTGGATATTTTTTTTGGCATCTATTATCGTACCGCATGGTGCTATAAATATCTTCTTGTCGCATAAAAAATTCGAAAAAATCATTTCTTCTTGACGACAGTCGATTGGATATGCAGTTCCTTGAGCTCTTTTTCGGTGATATCCGAAGGACAATTGTCCATGAGACATTCCGCGCTCTTGGTCTTTGGGAAAGCGACTACTTCCCTGATATCTTCTAAGCCAAGCATCAAAGTGACTAACCTGTCGAAGCCCAAGGCTATCCCTCCGTGTGTAGGACCACCGTAGTGATATGCTTCTAAGAGGAAACCGAATCTCTTTTGCGCCTGTTCTTTTGAGTATCCCACTATGCCCATGACATCCTCTTGGAGCTTTGGATCGCTTATGCGGATACTGCCTGAACCCAATTCCGTGCCGTTTAGTACGACGTCGTATAATGTGGCGTATACTTTACCTGGGTCTGATTTGAGGAATTTTAGATGCTCCTTCTTTGGCGAGCAGAACAGATGGTGCTTTGTGTCCCATTTCTGGTCCGTTTCGTTCCATTCGAAGAGCGGGAAGTCAACTATCCAGCAGAACTTGAGATCCTTCTCGTTGAAGAGCTTGAGGTCTTTGCCTAATCTGTTTCTTAGTCTGCCTAGGACGTCGTTTGTAGTGTCTTTCTTGTCCGCTATGATAAGGATAGTCTCACCTATCTTCGCCTTTGTGTGTTTTACGAGCTTATCTTGAATCGCTTTGTCGAAAAACTTGACAATGCTTGATTCCAGACCTTTAGTGGTCATCTTCATCCAGGCAAGGCCTTTTGCACCGAAGCCTTGGGCAAATGTCGTGAGCTCTTCAATATCCTTTCTTGAGAGGTCTTTTGGGACGACAAGGCATTTGATCTGGCCATCGTGTTCTATTATGCTGTTGAACACACCGAATGAGGAGCCTTTGACATCCTCTGTGATATTGATCAGTTCCAGGCCGAATCTCAAATCCGGTTTGTCGTTTCCGTATCTATCCATCGATTCGTTGTATGGGATTTTGACGAATGGGGTCTTGATGTCGACATCGAGGGTTTTTTTGAACATGTGCTTTAGAAGACCTTCTATAATGTTGAAGATATCCTGTTCTTCAATAAATGACATCTCCAAGTCGATCTGCGTGAACTCCGGCTGTCTGTCTGCCCTCATATCTTCATCTCTTAAACATTTGGCCATCTGATAGTAGCGGTCAAAACCAGAAATCATGAGAATCTGTTTGTAGAGCTGTGGGGATTGAGGGAGGGCGAAGAACTTGCCTGGATGCACCCTGCTTGGGACGACGTAATCTCTGGCTCCTTCTGGGGTGGATTTTATGAGCAGGGGGGTTTCCACTTCCAGGAAGTTGTTCTGGTCGAAAAATTCCCTGCAAGCCATAGCCGCCTTGTGCCTGGTGACAAAATTGTTGATCATCGAAGGACGTCTAAGATCCAAGTATCTGTACTTCATCCGCATCTCTTCGGAGGCAGGTCTTTGATCGTCTATTTCTAATGGGGGCGTCTCGGACTTGTTGATGATCTCTATAAGGTCAACTATGATCTCTATCTGACCTGTGGGGAGTTTTGGGTTCTCTAGGCCTTTGCCTCTTGGTCTAATCTTACCTGTGATACGGATTACGTCTTCTCTTCTTAGTTTTTCCCCTTCCTTGTGAGGCTCCTTGTTGTGAGAAGGATCGAATACGACTTGAGTGAGGCCATAGCGGTCTCTTAAGTCGATGAAGATGATGCCGCCATGGTCACGTCTCGCATGCATCCAGCCACACAAAGAGACAATCTTCTTGTCATTTGTAAGACGGAGTTCACCACAAGTATGTGTCCTTAACATAGGCTGGGGGGATAATCGAGGGTATAAAAACCTTGTTTAGGGAACGTTAACAAATTGTTAACGGTTGGGGTGAAGTGTACGATAAAATCGT
>CAYHWL010000111.1:0-4824 GCA_964359785.1 uncultured Methanosarcinales archaeon
GTACATTGGCGCACCGGCAAAGAAATTGCTCAAGATGTCGTCCCTATTGGATCTCTTGATCGCATAAGGTATCTTATAGCCCCCCATCTCAAGATGTTCTATCCCTAGGTTCTCTGCCAAAGGATCATTTGTGGGTCCTCCTTGACTAGCATAGAGAAAGCCCCCCTGCTTTCCGGCGAGAATCAACCCTTGTCGGGAATGCAGATCAAGGCATGAATCTATGTGTGATCGTAATTCTAGAATCTCATGTGGTATTGTCTTGGTTTCAGACAGCGCTGTTTCACTTGTTTTTTCTTGGACGGTCTTGGGTAAGTATAACGCCACGCTCACAAGGACAAGTGCTATTCCTACGACTATGACAAACAGCGTTACCTGTCCATTTTTCATAAGAAAACTATATCGTTTGAGGGTATTTAAATGAATCCTGTCAGAAAAAACGCCAAAAAATCACTGATTTTTTCCAAGTTCCAATATGCTTTGAAGGACCTGTTGGGGTGTGATCAGCTCCATGCAGGTTTTTCCATCGAAACGGATGTCGCAGGTGTTCTTGAAGCATCCTTGGCATGGCACTCCAGGTTCGATTATCTTTCCAAGTCCATACAGCTCGAACTCCACCTGTGGGAATATGTTGACGAACAAAAGTAGTTTCTTTTTGAGCGCGATCGCTATATGCATTGTCATGGTCACTGCGGTCACGACAATATCGCATGCGTTGACCAGGTGGACAAAGTCATTCAATGAATAATGCCCAAGATATGTCGCTCCAGAGTGTTCCGCTATGACCAAGTTCTGTTCATGCTCATCAGCCCCTCCAAGGAGGAGTACAGAGTATCCGTTCTCTTGCAGTTTGCGCGCAAGGTCGATCCAGTGGGCGACTGACCAAAGCCTTGTCTTCCATCTGACTCCGACTCCGGTGGAAAGTCCAATGACTGGTTTCCCAAAAGCCGGAAGGTGGAGTTTGCTTGGTGGCATCTCTAGGATATACTCTTCTCCTTTCCAGGAATATCCGCATATCTCGAATATCTCTTCGATGTAGTTTTTGGTATTTGTCTTGTTTTGTGTGTCGTCGATTCCCGTCATGTATTTGTGCACGGCGTCGTTGTCTATGGGTGAGGGCTTGCCATCGTGGAGCCAATATCCTTTCTTGGTCTTTGCGGCCACTATGTTGGCCAGTGCGCAAGCTTCCGGATCTTTGTCCAAGTTGATTAATAGATCGAAGTTCTCGGCTTGGAGTGTCACGATATTTGGCAGATTGAATGTCATTATGCGATCCACCCATTTTCTTGGCACGAATTCGGGTGTGTGGGTGAGCCAGGTGATCTCCGAATTTGGATACTCTGTCTTGAATTTATGCAACAAGGGGGTGGTCCTAATGACATCACCACGCGCACCCAATTTGATGATCAGGATCCTTTCTTTCACAGGATCATAATAAGGGCAGTTGGGGCATTCCACCCCTTCTTTCTTGTGTGGCTTACAAGGGATATGCCCTTGGAATTGCCTACAGTCCCGTTTCTCCTCTCCTAGTCTCATTATAGCCGCAAAACGAGCCCTTATTTTAAAAACTTAAGCATTGTCAAGCCTGCATCCTATTCACGATATTTGTCGTGCTCTTGCCATCCACCAAGTTTATGATAACTGTCTTTCCTCCGCGGGCGGCCACAAAATCGTTTCCCACTATCGTGGCTGGCACATAATCCCCTCCTTTCACAAGCACATCAGGTTTCACAAGTTCAATCAATCGCAATGGTGTGTCTTCATCAAAGAAAGTCACATAGTCGACAGAGGATAGCGCCGCCAGCACTTCTGCTCGGTCATGTTGATTCACCACAGGTCTACTAGGACCTTTGAGTCTGGACACAGACGCATCCGTATTGAGGCCAAGCACGAGTATATCACCATATTCCTTGCTTTTGCGCAGCAATGTCGTGTGTCCTGGGTGCAGTATATCAAAACAGCCATTAGTGAATACTATTTTCTTTCCTGCGTTGCGATAGCGTCCAAGTATTCTTTCGAGCTCATCCCACTCTTTGATCTTGCCTTCATTGGCGTCCATTCCACAAGTTAGTTCATTGATTGTTACTGGACTCGTTCCCATTTTCGCGCATTTTATTCCTGCCGCATGGTTTGCGATGATGGCCGCCTCGCATAGTGTGGCTCCAGAAGCTATTCCAAGCGCAAGCGCGGCCATGGCGGTGTCTCCCGCTCCAGAGACGTCATAGACTTCTTTGGCATGGCTTGGGATATGGGTCACGGCGCCTTCTCTCTCAAAGAGGCTCATTCCGTCCTTGCCACGGGTATATAGTATGTGGGCATGAGTCTTCGATACTAGCGCCATGCCTATAGCGACGGAATCCATCTCCCCGGCGTCGGCCATCTTAGTCACCGCAGTGGCTTCCACGCGATTGCATTTTATCAGGAAAACGTCATTATACTGGGCGAAATTCTCAGGTTTAGGATCGACAAGTATTTTCACTCCGCTCCTTTTGAGATGCTCCATTATCCTTGAGGTCACGAATCCTTTGGCATAATCACTCACGATCACAAGGTCAAGACTACTCTTGTGCTTCTCAAAGTTGGTTAGGACTGCGTCTTCATATGGATTCACTGTCTTTTGTTCATGATCTAGGCGTAGCAATTGTTGATTTCCGCCTATCACCCTTGATTTTAGTGTTGTGGGGAGTTGAGTTTTGATGATTCCGCTTGCGTCTATGCCTGCCTTATCGCATAGTTGGGTAAACCTCGATCCGGCTTCATCATCTCCTACAAGCCCTATGATACTGCATTCCCCTCCAAGTGTGCGGATATTGGCCGCGACATTGGCCGCCCCGCCAAGGAACCATTCTTCTTTTTGCACATGGGCCACTGGTACTGGCGCTTCTGGTGAGATACGGGATACGTCGGCGAAGATATATCTGTCAACCATGACATCTCCCATGACAAGTATCCTTTTGCCTGCGAAATTCGGGTTCATGGAGCCGAAAAAACTTGTTTTAGTATAAAAAGACCCCCTAGATTCCTTTGACAGCAAGGTCTACTAGTTTGCACCAGATGTGGATGATGGTGATATGCGATTCTTGTATGTGCGCTGTGATTTTCGACGGCACGACGACAGCGCAGTCCAGGCCCATACTGATGATCTTGCCGCCATCCTTGCCAAGTAGTCCTATCACTGACATCTGTTTCTTCTTCGCTTCTTCGATTGCCAAGATCACGTTGGGCGAGTTTCCAGACGTGCTGATGGCTACTAGGACGTCTCCAGGGTTTCCAAGCGCGCTTACCCCTCGTGAAAACACTTGGTCAAACCCATAATCATTTCCAGCGGCGGTCAGATGGGAAGTATCGCAACATAGCGCGATCGCAGGCAGTGCCCTTCGGTCGCCATCGTATCGACAGGTGAATTCAGCTGCCAAGTGTTGGGAATCAGCTGCGCTGCCTCCATTTCCACATACAAGTATTTTATTTCCGTGAAGGATTGCGTCTCTTATCAGGTTTCCTGATTTTTCTATTTTCGGAATTATATTTTCGATTACCTTCTGTTTTGTGGATATGCTTTGTAAGAGATGCTCCTTGATGATATCGTTCATAGAGTTCACCTGCTGTGCTTAATGTCTCTTCCACGGTTATCGAACGCATGCATAAATATCTGTCGGTGATCCGGAGGCAGTCAGGTATGTACCCTGTCCTGTTATTGATACATGGCGAGCATGACAATGGATGGTAGATGCTTCTGCATTTCTCGCCAAGAGGGGCCCACAAGCTTGGCACATTTGGCCCAAAGAGGCCTATTGTAGGCGTGCCTTGTGCCGCGCTGATATGCATTATTCCGGCATCAAGGCTGATGACCAATTTTGCGACAGACACTAAAGCGATTGTCTGCCTAAGTGTTGTCTCGCCGCATAAGTCCAGATAGGGGATTTTTTGTCCGGCCATGGTTTGTTTCACATATTCCTTGTCGCTTTTAACGCCGGTGAACACTATCTTTGCGTCATATGTCCGATACAGGTGTTCAGCCAAAGCGGCCCATTTCTGTGGGCTCCACAGCCGGGTTTTTCCTTCCGCGCCGACATTTGGCGCCATGACGACCAAAAAATCATCGTTGCTTATACCTGCTTGAGAAAGCAACCCTTGTACCAGTTCAGCGTCTTGTTTTCTGACTTCAAGAGGCACAAGTTGTTTGATGGATGGTCCCACTATGCCAAATCTCTGGGCCATCGCAAGATAATTTTCAACCATATGCCGATTTCTTTGATGTTGTGAGGTGATATTATAGGTCATTCTCCGGATGTCATGGTCAAAACCGACTCTGGCCTTGCCCATCCATAGACTAAGCAGCGCAGATAAGCGCAAGAAGGGTTCGCCGTCAAAGACCAAGTCATAATACCAAAATCGAGACACCAGATCCATGATTTCGCTTGCTTCAAAGAGGACCACGTTGTCGAATAATCCGCTGGATTTGGCTATCTCCCAATTTTGGTGCCTGCAGATCATGTCGATTTTTGCGTCGGGATACCTTAAGCGTAGTGCCTTGGCTAAAGGGAGCATTGTTATAGTGTCTCCTATCGCCCATAATTTCACTAGCAAGATTTGTTTAGGCGCGTTTCCGTTATAGCCTTTCCGCACAAAAATTCCTGCGATCGCGCATAACGGCGTGCCTATCGTAGTATCGATCAGTTTCTTGAGTGTGTGGCTCATTCCTACTTCCTCTTGGGGTTATTCACTGCCTGTGTCCTGACCAGTTTGCTGATGTCTCTTTCTGTCTGGTCGATTTTCACATAGACTTTGAATACTAGGTAAAACAGCAGTATTATGCTTCCATAGACA